>NZ_CP015439.1 GCF_001634285.1 Anoxybacillus amylolyticus | reverse complement strand
GGTTGGGCTGTTCGCCCATTAAAGCGGTACGCGAGCTGGGTTCAGAACGTCGTGAGACAGTTCGGTCCCTATCCGTCGCGGGCGTAGGAAATTTGAGAGGAGCTGTCCTTAGTACGAGAGGACCGGGATGGACGCACCGCTGGTGTACCAGTTGTCCTGCCAAGGGCACCGCTGGGTAGCTATGTGCGGAAGGGATAAGCGCTGAAAGCATCTAAGCGTGAAGCCCCCCTCAAGATGAGATTTCCCATCGCATAAGCGAGTAAGATCCCTCGAAGATGACGAGGTCGATAGGTCCGAGGTGGAAGCGTGGCGACACGTGCAGCTGACGGATACTAATCGATCGAGGACTTAACCATAGAAAAGCGTAGGCGACTGTTCAGCCACGAAGAGAGCGAAAGGCCTGCGAGGAGGCTGTTGCCGCCGCAGCAGGATGGAAGCGATTCGAGGGGCTAGGAGCCGAAGCTAGACAATCGGAAAAGCGGAGAACGGTCCTTGGCGGAGCCAAGGGAACATCCGACGGAAGCGCAAGCTTTCGACGAAGACGTGTTTGCACGTCGATGGAGAAAGCGGACGCGGAGGAGGATGTTAGTTCGGAGCTAGACATCACGAAAAGCGTAGGCGACTCCTTTTCTTCTGCCCCTGTTATCTAGTTTTGAAAGAACAAAAAAACCTTGACACATATAAGAGATTTATTATAATAGTAACTGTCTGTATCAAATTGCCTAGTGACGATGGCGGAGAGGACACACCCGTTCCCATCCCGAACACGGAAGTTAAGCTCTCCAGCGCCGATGGTAGTTGGGGCTCGCGCCCCTGCAAGAGTAGGACGTTGCTAGGCAGAATATAAATAAATTCTTCCCCAATAGCTCAGCGACGAGCAACGCATCGGTGAATAAGCTGCGAGTTGCCTCGACGCACTTGGCTTCCTCGAATAAGCTAGCAGAGGAAGAGGCAGTAGGTTATTTTTGAGTATTTGTTTAGAAGAGCATTCCGCAATAGCTCAGCGGTAGAGCAACCGGCTGTTAACCGGTAGGTCGTAGGTTCGAATCCTACTTGCGGAGCCATTTTGGAGAGCTGTCCGAGTGGTCGAAGGAGCACGATTGGAAATCGTGTAGGCGTTAACAGCGCCTCAAGGGTTCGAATCCCTTGCTCTCCGCCACTATTAACAAATATGGCCCGTTGGTCAAGTGGTTAAGACACCGCCCTTTCACGGCGGTAACACGGGTTCGAATCCCGTACGGGTCACTCTTATGGAGGATTAGCTCAGCTGGGAGAGCACTTGCCTTACAAGCAAGGGGTCGGCGGTTCGATCCCGTCATCCTCCACCATTATTTGTTTTTTCTTATCATCGCGGGGTGGAGCAACGAGCAATACATCTATGAGCTCGCTACGAGTTGCCTCGATGCAGATAGCATCCTCGGAATAACTAGTAGAGGAAGAGGCAGCCAAAGAGACATTGAGCATAATAAAAATTTTATTTAATCTTTATATCGTCGCGGGGTGGAGCAGCCTGGTAGCTCGTCGGGCTCATAACCCGAAGGTCGCAGGTTCAAATCCTGCCCCCGCAACCAAATGGTCCCGTAGTGTAGTGGTTAACATGCCTGCCTGTCACGCAGGAGATCGCGGGTTCGAGTCCCGTCGGGACCGCCACTATGGAAATGGATTTTGTCGAGTAAGAGAAACAGTCGAAAAGAAGAAATTTCTGGCGTGATGAAGAAAATAAATAAAATGCAAACATTATATAACGGCTCGGTAGCTCAGTCGGTAGAGCAAAGGACTGAAAATCCTTGTGTCGGCGGTTCGATTCCGTCCCGAGCCACCATTTTCATGTTGTAGGCTTAGATCAATTGGGAGAGACGAGGAAAGCATCTTTCAAATTACTGCAAGTTGTCTCGACGAATGAATCATCGTCGAATTAGCTAGTAGAGAAAGAGACATAAAAGAAAAATCTATGTATAGAGTGTTATCTATGTTATGCCGGCTTAGCTCAATTGGTAGAGCAACTGACTTGTAATCAGTAGGTTGCGGGTTCAAGTCCTGCAGCCGGCACCAGAAATGTGGCGGCTATGGCGAAGTGGTTAACGCACCAGATTGTGGCTCTGGCATTCGTGGGTTCGATTCCCACTAGTCGCCCCATCCAAAATTCCACGGGTGTAGTTTAGTGGTAAAACCTGAGCGAGGAGCAACATATTTATGAATAGGTAGCGAGTTGCCTCGACGAATGAATCATCCTCGAGTAAGCTAGTAGAGGAAGAGGAATGGGGATGCGTCACAGGAGTAAAAATAACCGTCGTATATAATATGCGGGTGTAGTTTAGTGGTAAAACCTCAGCCTTCCAAGCTGATGTCGTGGGTTCGATTCCCATCACCCGCTTTTTCAGCGAGGGCCTATAGCTCAGCTGGTTAGAGCGCACGCCTGATAAGCGTGAGGTCGGTGGTTCAAGTCCACTTAGGCCCATCTTTTATATTCCGCAATAGCTCAGCGACGAGCAACGCGTCGGTGTGAATAAGCTGCGAGTTGCCTCGACGCACTTGGCTTCCTCGAATAAGCTAGCAGAGGAAGAGGCAGTAGGTTATTTTTGAGTATTTGTTTAGAAGAGCATTCCGCAATAGCTCAGCGACGAGCAACGCGTCGGTGAATAAGCTGCGAGTTGCCTCGACGCACTTAGCTTCCTCGAATAAGCTAGCAGAGGAAGAGGCAGTAGGTTATTTTTGAGTATTTGTTTAGAAGAGCATTCCGCAATAGCTCAGCGGTAGAGCAACCGGCTGTTAACCGGTAGGTCGTAGGTTCGAATCCTACTTGCGGAGCCATGAGGAGAAGTACCCAAGTGGCTGAAGGGGACGGTTTGCTAAACCGTTAGGTCGCGTTTTTGCGGCGCGCGGGTTCAAATCCCGCCTTCTCCGCCAGTTTTCTATATGTGGCCCGTTGGTCAAGTGGTTAAGACACCGCCCTTTCACGGCGGTAACACGGGTTCGAATCCCGTACGGGTCATCATTAATCACTATGCTGTATGCATAGTGATTTTTTTCTTTTTCGTGATAGACAAAGGGACTTCTGCTTTATGGAGAAAGCGAAGTCCCTTTGTTGTGCGCTTCGTTTTGTTTATGAAGAAATTGCTTTCCATATTCCCCATGGTTGTGAAACGACGCATGTTCCACTTGAATGGTTGCGTGTTTAATCCCGTATTTCTTTTCCAACATCTCATTAATGGCTAAAATCACACAAAATGGTTGAATCTTTTCATTGATAAATACATGGGCGGTAATTGAGTAGTGATCAGAAGAAATGGCCCACACATGCATGTCGTGCACGTCCTCTACTCCTTCTATGTTTTGAATATCGGCTCGGATGCGATCTAAATCAAATTGAGACGGTGCGGAATCCATGAGAATTAAGTATGACTCACGTGTAATTTTTGCTCCGCCTGTAAAGATAATTGCCCCAATGACTATGCTAATGAGTGGGTCGACTACGTAAAAATTGGTAAAGTAGATAATGACCGCAGAAATAATCACTCCAATGGAACTGAGAAGATCGCCAATAAAGTGCCAAAGTGCGCTTTTCACGTTTAAATTTTCTTCTTCTTTTGTGCTACGGCTTAAAACAATCGTTAATATGATATTAACGATTAATCCGATCGAAGCAATTGTTAACATTAAGGAGAAATCGATCGGTTCTGGGTGGAGGAAGCGTCGGATGCCTTCCACCAAAATGCCGAATGCGATGATGACAAGCGCTAACCCGTTCAAAAACGAAGCAATAATTTCAAATCGCAAATAGCCAAAAGTGAATGTTTTGTTTGGCGGTCGTGATGCTAAATAGAGAGCAATCATACTTAAGCCAAGTGCTAACACATCTGAAGCCATATGGGCCGAATCAGACAACAAAGCGAGTGAATTGGAAAAAAGACCTCCAATGACTTCGACCAATGTGAAAAATACGGTTAGTATAAGCGTAGTCCAAAGAGCTTTTTTCGATTTGCTTTGCTGTTTCATATGCGGAAGATGGTGATAGTCGTACATCATGCACCCCTCATTTTATATTATATACCTATAATTATAATAATTTTAATTAAATATTTAATTTAATTATATGCAGCTAGGTAATAAAACGCAAACGATAATTTGAAAAATATGTTGGCAAGGCGGATGTTGAAAGTTGTCAAAAAATATAAACATTTTTGTTCAAGGAATTTATCAGAACGTGTGGAATATATAGAATAACTGTAAAATTTATAAGGAAAGGATGCGATGCCGTTTGATCGCTACAACCCCAACAGATTTTGAAGTTCATTTGTTTCATGAGGGAAGCTTATATAAAAGTTATGAGTTGTTTGGAGCACATGTCATAAATGAAAATGGAATAACTGGAACGAGATTTTGTGTATGGGCTCCTCATGCACGTGAAGTTCGGCTTGTCGGGAATTTTAATGATTGGAATGGGAGCGATCATTCACTTGTGAAAGTAAGCGAGCAAGGGGTATGGACAATTTTTGTTCCAGAAAATTTAGAAGGACATTTATACAAATATGAAATTGTTACGAAAAACGGTGATGTGTTATTAAAAGCAGATCCGTATGCCTTTTATTCCGAGCTCCGTCCGCAAACAGCTTCTATTGTCTACTCACTAGAAGGATACGAATGGAATGATAAAGCATGGCAACGGAAAAAACTGCGAAAGCCTATTTATCAGCAGCCGATGTTTATTTATGAACTTCATTTTGGAACATGGAAAAAAAAGAACGATGGAAGTTTCTATACGTATCAAGAACTGGCCGATGAGTTGATTCCGTATATTTTGGAACATGGATTTACCCATATTGAACTGCTTCCGCTTGTTGAGCATCCGCTTGATCGGTCGTGGGGATACCAAGGAACGGGCTACTATTCGGTGACAAGTCGTTACGGTACTCCGCATGATTTTATGGCATTCGTCGACCGTTGTCATCAAGCGGGAATTGGCGTTATTTTAGATTGGGTTCCTGGTCATTTTTGTAAAGATGCTCACGGTCTTTACTTATTTGATGGAGAACCAACCTATGAGTATGTTAATTTTCAAGATCGTGAAAACTTTGTATGGGGTACAGCGAATTTTGATTTAGGAAAACGAGAAGTGCATAGCTTTCTTATTTCAAATGCGTTATTTTGGATGGAATATTTTCATATTGATGGGTTTCGAGTAGATGCTGTTGCCAATATGCTGTACTGGCCTAATAGCGATGTACGTCAACCAAATCCATATGCTGTCGAGTTTTTACAAAAGCTAAACGAAGTTGTTTTTGCTCATGACCCTTCTGTCTTGATGATTGCCGAGGATTCGACAGACTGGCCGCGTGTCACCTCTCCAACGTACGAAGGAGGACTAGGCTTTAACTATAAATGGAATATGGGTTGGATGAACGATATATTAACCTATATGGAAGCAGCACCGGAATACCGAAAATCGTTGCATCATAAAGTCACGTTTTCGCTTTTATATGCTTATTCAGAAAATTTTATTTTGCCATTCTCCCACGATGAAGTAGTGCATGGAAAAAAATCGTTGTTGAACAAAATGCCGGGGGACTACGAACAAAAATTCGCGCAACTTCGCTTACTTTACGCGTATTTAGTGACACATCCAGGGAAAAAACTATTATTTATGGGTGGGGAGTTTGGACAGTTTGATGAATGGAAAGATTTAGAACAGTTAGATTGGATGCTTCTTGATTTTGAGATGCATCGGAAAATGGACGAATATGTGAAAGAGTTAATGAAGTTTTATAAACGGTATAAGGCGCTTTATGAATTGGATCATTCGCCGGAAGGATTTGAATGGATTGATGTTCATAATGCAGAACAAAGCATTTTTTCCTTTATACGAAAAGGAACGAAAGAGAATGACCTATTAATCGTCGTATGCAATTTTACACCGGTCGTCTATCATGACTATAAAATTGGGGTGCCATTGCACACAACTTATAAAGAAGCGTTTAATAGCGATGCTATTACATTTGGTGGGTCAGGGCATATAAATAAAAAAGCGCTGGCGGCGAGAGAAGAGCCGTTTCATGGAAAGCCGTACCATGTTCAAATGACGATTCCACCGTTTGGAATTTCTGTGTTGCGTCCAATACGAAAACGAGAGGAGCGAACTGATGATGGGAAAGAAAAAGTGCATCGCCATGTTATTGGCAGGCGGTCAAGGTAGTCGCTTAAACTCTCTAACGAAGCAGCTTGCCAAGCCCGCTGTTCCGTTTGGTGGGAAATACCGTATTATTGACTTTACGTTAAGCAATTGTACAAATTCAGGCATTGACACTGTTGGAGTGTTGACACAATATCAGCCGCTTTTATTGCATTCATATATTGGGATTGGAAGCGCATGGGATTTGGATAGAAAAAATGGCGGCGTTACAGTATTGCCGCCTTATTCGGAAGCATCGGGGGTGAAATGGTACGAAGGAACTGCACATGCGATTTATCAAAACATTAATTACATTGAGCAATACGATCCCGATTATGTGCTCATTCTTTCTGGAGACCATATTTATAAAATGAACTATGCGAAAATGCTCGATTATCATATCGAGAAAGGGGCAGATGTGACGATTTCGGTCATTGAAGTGCCTTGGTCGGAAGCAAGCCGTTTTGGCATTATGAATACGAACGAACAGATGGAAATTATTGAATTTGAAGAAAAACCAGTACGTCCCAAAAATAACTTAGCATCGATGGGAATTTACATTTTTAATTGGTCTTTGTTAAAAGAATACTTAAAAATAGACAATGCAAATCCAAATTCTAGCCACGATTTTGGCAAAGATGTAATTCCGTTGTTATTAAATAAAGGAAAACGGGTCGTTGCATATCCGTTTAAAGGGTATTGGAAAGATGTTGGAACGGTGAAAAGCTTATGGGAAGCGAATATGGATTTATTAAATCCGGAAAGCGAGCTAAACTTATTTGACCATACATGGCGCATTTATTCTGTGAATCCAAACCAGCCACCGCAATATATCGCCCCTTATGCGTCTGTTGTAAGTTCGCTAGTGAACGAGGGATGCGTCATCGAAGGGGATGTGGAGCACTCTGTTGTGTTTCAAGGTGTACATATCCAAAAAGGTGCGATAGTAAAAGATTGTGTTGTCATGCCAGATGCAATGATTGGCGAAAATGTATATATGGAAAAAGCGATTGTCCCATCAGCATTAGAAATTCCAGCAGGTACGGTCATTCGTCCGTCCATGCCTGAAGAAATTGTCCTTGTTACAAAAGAATGGTTGGAACAACAGAGGTCGGAAACGATCGAGAAAGGATGAGCAATAGTGAAAATGATGTTAGGTGTAATTGATGCTACGACATATATGGAGCCTCTTCGGGAACTTGCTGCTCATCGTTCGGTGGCAGCTGTTCCGTTTGCAGGAAGGTATCGTTTGATTGATTTTGTGTTGTCAAACATGGTTAATTCCGGCATTGAAAGTGTCGCGATTTTCCCAAAATATCAATACCGATCACTGATGGATCATTTAGGTTCAGGTAAAAATTGGGATTTAAATCGAAAGAGAGACGGCCTTTTTTTCTTCCCATCGCCAGATTTGCCGCTTTCATCGTCACAAATTGGAGCGTTTCAGCATTTCGAACAACATATTGATTATTTCTTGCGTAGCAAACAAAAGTATGCGCTTATTTGCAATAGCTATACCGTTTGTAATATCGACTATCGGCTCGTGTTAGAACGTCATATTGCAAATCAATGTGATATTACTGAAGTGCGCCATCATGGTCGTTCGCTCGAAATGTTTATTTTAGAGACGTCATTGTTGCTTGATTTAATTGCTAATCGGGTGCAAACAGGCTATAACAGCATTGGGGATGTTGTTCGTGACCCGTTTCATTCGTTGACTGTTTGTCACTATGAGCACGACGGTTATGTCGCAGTGATTGATTCTGTCGAGAGCTATTTTTTCCATAGTTTGCAGTTGCTTCAACCAGACATATGGAAACAATTATTTATCCCATCGCGTCCGATTTATACAAAAGTGAAAGATGAGCCGCCAACACAATATACGGCAGATGCTGTTGTCAAAAATTCGATGATTGCCAACGGTTGTGTCATTGAAGGGCATGTAGAAAACTGCATCGTATTTCGTGGTGTAAAAATCGGAAAAGGGGCAGTCGTAAAAAATAGTGTTATTATGCAAAAAACACAAATTGGCGAACGATGCGAATTAGAGTATGTCATTATCGATAAAGATGCGAAAGTCGAGAATGATGTAAAAATAGCGGGAACAGAACATCGCCCGTTTATCATTCGAAAAGGTACTGTACAAGGAGCGTTGATGAACCAGTGAAGGTATTGTTTGTTGTATCAGAATGTGTGCCGTTTGTGAAATCAGGAGGGCTAGCAGACGTGGCAGGGGCATTGCCAAAAGAACTAAAACGGCTCGGAACCGATATTCGCGTCATGTTGCCGAAGTATGGCACGATTCCTGAAATGTATCGTGCGAAAATGAAAAAAATAACGCAACTTATTATTCGGGTTGGGTGGAGACGGCAATATTGCGGCATCGAAATGCTCGAACACGAAGGGGTTACGTATTATTTTATCGATAACGAATATTATTTTAAACGCGATAGTTTGTACGGGCATTACGATGATGGGGAGCGGTTTTCGTATTTTTGCCGTGCTGCGTTAGACGCTTTGCCTGCAATTTCGTTCCAACCGGACATTATTCATTGCCACGATTGGCATACAGGGATGATTCCGTTTTTGTTGCGGGAGGAGTATAAAAAAAATTCGTTTTACCAACAGCTTCGTTCAGTGTTTACCATTCATAATCTTCAGTTCCAAGGCATTTTTCCGCGAGAAATTTTAGGAGACTTACTTAATTTAAGCGACCGCTATTTTACGATAGAACATGTGGAGTTTTACGGGAATGTCAGTTTTATGAAAGCAGCGCTTGTTGCGAGCGATAAAATTACCACTGTCAGCCCGACATATAAACAAGAGATTCAGACAGCTTATTACGGGGAGAAGTTAGATGGGCTCTTGCGGGCGCGTCAACACGATTTAGTGGGAATTTTAAATGGGATTGACGATGAAGTGTATAATCCCAAAAAAGACCGGTACATTGCGGTTCCATACGACCAGACGACGATTGCGCGAAAAGAGATCAATAAAAAAGCACTGCGGCAACGATTTGGGTTGCCGAACGAGGAAGACGTCCCGATAATTGCGATGGTCACTCGTTTAACAAAGCAAAAAGGGTTAGAGTTAGTAAAATGTGTCTTTCACGAAATTATTGCCGAAAACGTGCAGTTTGTTGTTTTGGGAACTGGTGACTGGGAGTTCGAACACTTTTTTGGCGAAATGGCGATTACATATCCGGATAAAGTGAAAGCGTATATTGGCTTTCATGAAGAATTGGCACACCAAATTTACGCCGGTGCGGATTTGTTTTTAATGCCATCGCTATTTGAACCGTGCGGGCTTGGACAGCTGATTGCTTTAAGGTATGGTGCGATTCCAATTGTGCGCGAAACGGGGGGGCTTCGTGATACGGTGCAGCCATTTAATGAATTCACTGGAGAAGGAAATGGCTTTAGCTTTCAAAACTTTAATGCGCACGATATGCTTTATACGATTCGCCGTGCCATCGGGTTTTATTATCAAAAAGAGGTGTGGGAGAAGTTAGTGGTAGCAGCGATGAGCCGAGATTATAGTTGGGCACAATCGGCGTTTAAGTACAATTGGCTTTACGACGAATTAATGGCTGGGAGTGGGAGTCGTGTTCTCTAACAAAGAAGAGTTTAAAGCGGTGTTTTTAAAAAAATTAGAGATGATGCATGGGAAGCGATTTGAAGAATCAACCATACGGGATCAATATCAGACGTTAGGGAATATGGTTCGGGAGTATATAAGCAAAAATTGGATTCAAACGAATGAACGAAGCCGAGCGAACAACCATAAAAAAGTGTATTATTTATCAATTGAGTTTTTACTGGGGCGTCTTCTTGGGAGTAATTTGTTAAATCTCGGTATTCGCGAGGTGGTAGAAGAAGGGCTGCACGATTTAGGGATTCATTTGCAGGACATTGAAGAGAGTGAAGCAGACGCAGGATTAGGGAACGGCGGCCTTGGCCGCCTCGCTGCTTGTTTTTTAGATTCGTTAGCGTCGCTTAATTTGCCTGGACATGGGTACGGTATTCGCTATAAACACGGGTTGTTTGATCAAAAAATTGTCGATGGGTTTCAAGTAGAACTCCCAGAGCAATGGTTAAGGCATGGAAATGTATGGGAAGTGCGAAAAGAAGATTTAGCGGTAGAAGTGAATTTTTGGGGAAAAGTTGATGCTTCTTATGATGGGGGACGGCTAACATTTCGCCATGTCGATAGCGAAAAAGTGATGGCCGTTCCATACGATATGCCTGTTATTGGGTATGGAGCGAAAACAGTTAACACGCTTCGGCTTTGGAGCGCAGAGCCAGCAAAAACGTTCCCGACGAATAAAAATGTCATGCAGTATAAGCGAGAAACAGAGGCGATTTCAGAATTTTTATATCCTGACGATACACACGATGAAGGAAAAATATTGCGGCTCAAGCAGCAATATTTTCTTGTGGCGGCTAGCATCGGTAGCATCGTTCGCACTCATCGCCGCCAACATGGGCATTTGTATCAACTACACGAACATGTTGCGATTCATGTCAACGATACGCATCCCGTATTAGCAATTCCAGAACTAATGCGTGTATTATTAGACGAAGAAGGCATGAGCTGGGATGATGCTTGGCACATTACGACGAATACGATTTCGTATACAAACCATACAACATTATCGGAAGCATTGGAAAAATGGCCGATTCACATTTTTCAGCCGCTTTTGCCGCGTATTTACATGATTGTTGAAGAAATCAATGAACGGTTTTGTCGAGAGTTATGGAACCGATACCCTGGGCAATGGAAACGAATCGAAGAGATGGCGATTATTGCGCATGGATTAGTAAAGATGGCGCACTTAGCCATTGTTGGAAGTTATAGTGTTAATGGTGTAGCAAAGCTTCATTCAGAAATTTTAAAATATCGGGAAATGAAGCTATTTTACGAAGTATTTCCTCAAAAGTTTAACAATAAAACAAACGGCATTACCCATCGTCGCTGGCTCTTAAAAGCAAACCAAGAGCTTTCATTGTTAATTACGCAAGCTATTGGTGACCGATGGATTAAAAATCCAGAAACGTTGCTTGATTTAAAGCCGTATGCATTTGATGCATCTTTTCGCCAAGAACTAGGAAACGTCAAACAAAAACGTAAAGTGTTGCTCGCAAAACGGATATATCAACAAACGGGCATCGTTGTTGATGAATCATCTATTTTTGACGTACAAGTAAAACGGCTTCATGCTTATAAGCGTCAGTTGCTCAATGTGTTGCATATTATGTATTTATACAATCGGTTGAAAGAAGACACGAGTTTTTCCATTTATCCACGCACGTTTATTTTTGGGGCAAAAGCTTCCCCAGGGTATTATTACGCCAAACGAATTATTAAGCTCATTAATTCATTAGCAGATAAAATTAATGGAGATCCGCAAACGAACGAACAGCTTAAAGTGATTTTTTTAGAAAACTACCGCGTATCGTTAGCGGAAGAAATTTTTCCAGCGGCGGACGTTAGCGAGCAAATTTCCACTGCTAGCAAAGAAGCGTCAGGGACTGGGAATATGAAATTTATGATGAACGGGGCGATTACGCTCGGTACGTTAGATGGTGCCAATATCGAAATTTTAGAGGCAGTCGGCAAAGAAAATATTTTTATTTTCGGCTTAACGGCACAGGAAGTATTGGACTATTACCAAAATGGCGGGTATCGTGCGCACGAGTACTACCATCACGACCGACGAATTAAGCAAGTAGTTGACCAACTTGTCAACGGCTTTTTCCGTGATGCACACGACCATTTTGAACCCATTTATGATTCATTATTAATGCAAAATGATGAATATTTTGTGTTACGTGACTTTGCGGCTTACGCAGAGGCGCAAGAGCGAGTAGAAGCTGCCTATAGGAATCGTGACCGTTGGCTGCAGATGAGTGCTATTAACATCGCTCATTCTGGTTATTTTTCCAGCGATCGGACGATTCAAGAGTATGCAAGCGATATTTGGAAGATAAAACCGATGCTTTAGCTTTTCTCCATATATAAGAAACGGAGGGTGACAACTACCCTCCGTTTTGATTAATCATCCCCATTTAACAAATCGCCAATCGTTCCTAAGATGCTTCCTTCCCCGACAGAGCGTCCACCAGCACTAGGAGCGGATGCAATAATTCGATCAGCGAGACGGCTGAATGGTAATGACTGTACCCAAACGGTTCCAGGCCCGGTTAAGGTAGCAAAAAACAACCCTTCACCGCCGAAAAAGGCGGTTTTAATTTTCCCGACAAACTCGATATCGTAATTTATCTCTTTTGTCATGGCAACGAGGCATCCAGTGTCAATTCGTAACTTTTCCCCCGGTTGCAGCTGTCGTTTGTAAATCGTTCCTCCTGCGTGTAAAAAGGCAAGACCGTCCCCTTCTAATTTTTCCATAATAAATCCTTCACCACCGAAAAAACCAGTGCCGAGTTTTCGTTGAAAATCAATGCCAACAGATACTCCTTTAGCAGCACAAAGAAATGCATCTTTTTGGCAAATGATTTTCCCACCGAGTTCACTCAAATCAACAGGGATAATTTTTCCTGGATACGGGGCAGCAAACGATACGCGGCGTTTGCTCGTTCCACGATTAGTAAACACGGTCATGAACAAGCTTTCTCCTGTTAATAGCCGTTTTCCAGCACCGACTAATTTGTTGAAAAGACCTTTGCTGGCGCTAGAACCGTCCCCGAAAATCGTTTCCATTTCAATTCCGTCTTCCATCATCATCATGCCGCCTGCCTCGGCGATTACACTTTCGTTTGGGTCTAGTTCAATTTCTACAAACTGCATGTCATCACCGTATAATTGGTAATCAATGTCATGTGCGTTCATCGTGTCACCTCAAAAATGTGTTTTATCATAACTTATTCTCTATTACGATTCGTTCTTCCTTTTGGTTTCAAAAAAAGACCATCATGGATGGTCTTGAGTGCGTGCTTTTGCTTCTGTATACGGTTCTTTTTCGTATGCTGGTAAGTCTCCGATTGTTGACGTAAGTTTCTCGCGATCTAACCGTTCTTCTAGTTGCTCATGCTCGCGTGTTGGATAAAGCGGGAGCGGATGTCCGTATAAGTCAACCGCAGCAAAATTTTCGAACGCCTCGACATATCCAACCGGCTCATCGGCTTCTGCATATGTTTCATTGTAATGATCGACGTGTCTCCATACGTCTGACGGAGTGTCCGATGTTCCGTAACGCGCGACTTCTTGCCATGCGTCTTCCGCATCGTACATGGCCGCATCTCGGTCGTCAAAATCAAATTTTCCAAAAGGAGGAAACAACACCCCTTCTTCGAGTGGTCGCTTTTGGGAAACAGCTTGCTCGCGGCTATGTTCTTTGCAAAACGTAGTCGTCGGCAGCGCTTCGAGTCGTTCGTACGGAATTGGTTCGCCGCATCGTTCGCAGCGCCCGTATGTGCCATTTTTAATGGCCTGAAGCGCTCGATGAATGTTTGCTAGTTCTCGTTCGGCATGGTCATAAAGGGCGATATCTTTTTCCCGCTCATACAGCTCTGTTCCTTCATCCGCTGGATGGTTGTCATAGCTAGCTAATTCTCCAGTAGAATCGTGGGCATGGCTTCGCTCTAACCCGAAATGATTATTATCTTTTAGCCTCTCCTCCAATTTTTCTTTTGCTTGAAGTAACTGCTGTTGGAAAAAAGCTAGTTCATCTTTTGATAACATGAAACGTCCTCCTTTCTCTTTACGATGTAGTATGGACGAAAACATAAAAAAAACACGGTCGATCAAACCGTGTTTACAGCCAATGGCTGATGAAAAGACCGATTGCTAGCAAAAACCCGAACTGTGTATTCGTTTGTGCTGTTGCTTTCATTGCAGGCATCATGTCAAGCGGCTTTGTTTTTCCGATGAATCCTTTCGTTGCGGCGATTGCCTTTGGAACGCTTAAGAAAACAAGCAGCGTCCATGCGGAAACCACATGAAAAGCAACTAATCCAATGATCCATGCAAATGAAAAGATAAGCATGCCTGCTAAGATACGAATGGCATTTGTGCGACCGACTAAAATTGCCATCGTTTTTCTCCCATGTTTCCGGTCGCCGTCAAGGTCGCGAATATTATTCGCTAGCAAAATGGAACCGACTAAAATAGCGATAGGAACCGATACGACAATCGGCACCATTGTTACGCTGCCCGTTTGAATAAAGAAAGAAATTAAAATAATGACAACCCCCATAAAAAAACCAGCAGCGAGTTCACCAAATGGAGTATAGGCAATTGGAAGTGGACCACCGGTATAAAAATAGCCTGCCGCCATGCAAACGACACCGATTGCAGCGAGCCACCAACTGCTATGGATGCAAATATAGATGCCAATGAACATTGCGGCAATAAAGAAAGAGACCGCAAGCCATAGCACTGTTTTCGGAGCAATGCCGTCACGAACGATTGCGCCACCGATGCCGACCGATTCTGCTGAATCAAGCCCTCGCTTATAATCATAATATTCGTTAAACATATTGGTTGCTGCTTGGATAAGCAAAGAAGCGACAAGCATTGCTACAAATAAAGAAAGCCGTATGTTGGTTTCGTGAAAAGCTAATGCAGTGCCAATCGAAACAGGGACGAACGCAGCTGTTAATGTGTGCGGTCGCGTTAGCCGCCACCATACGCGCCAATCCCGCTCCGACTGAAATGATTGTTGTGTCGGTAAAGGCGATTGCATACATCATACCCCTTGTGGATAAAAGAATTGTTCAAAAAACGTTCAAAATAAGTGTAGGTAAACGCAAAGAAGGTGTCAACCCTTTTGGCATAGATAAATTATTTCCTATTATATATAATGGAATAGGCGATTGATTTTTGCTATAAAAAGTTTAGTACGATAAGAAAGCGGGATTACAGTGACGACTTTATTTCAACATAAAACGAAAGAACAATGGGATGCAATCATAAAAACTGCGTGCACATCGTTCGTTAGCTGGAGCGAATCGATTTCATTGGTCGATCCTCTCCAATTTTTCTATCTGGCAGAGCAGAGCGGCTTTAAAACCCGATTTTATTGGTCCGACCGCAACAATGAAACGACATATGTCGGAATTGGCTGCACGTACACAATCGTTGTCAACGGCAATGAAGCACGATTTGCCACCGTTGAAACAGAGTGGAAGCGTTTTATCGAACGAACGACGATTCATTCTAACAAAACAAGTGCCGGTCCCATTCTTTTCGGCGGGTTTTCATTTGATCCGTTGAAACGAAAGAGCGAGCAGTGGCAGCATTTTTCCGATGCAACATTTGTTGTTCCCACTGTATTATTAACGGTAAAAAACGGAGAGGCAACCGTAACGATTACCTTGCCTTCGCAGTCCGAGGAAGGTGAAATAGTGCGTGTTCAACAGCTATTCACCTATTCCGATGACCCTTTTTTCCCTTCTCCTCTCCCGCCGCTCGTTCGTTGTGAAGAACGTGGAAAAGAAGAATGGATAAAAGCGGTCAAACAAGTGATTGAGCGCATTCGGCTAGGGGAATTTGCAAAAGTTGTATTAGCGCGGGAAGAACGGTTTGCGTTTGCCGACAGACTAGATGTTGTAGCATTATTGGAACGGTTGCGCGAGCAGCAGCCAATGAGTTATTTATTTGCCTTTGAGCAAGATGGTCGTTGTTTTATAGGTGCTTCTCCAGAACAGCTTGTCAAAAAAGAGGGGACGGTTTGCTATTCTACGTGTTTGGCTGGATCGATTCGCCGAGGAAAAACGATACAGGAAGACGAGGAACTTGGAAATTGGTTATTGCAAGATGAAAAAAATTTACAAGAACATCAGTTTGTTGTCGAAATGATAAAAGAAGCGATGGCGGAAATGTGCGATACCATCGATATTTCTCCACGTCCGCAGTTATTGAAAATGAGAGATATTCAGCACCTCTATACGCCAGTCATCGGAGAAAGTCGGCGCAACGTTTCGCTCGTTTCACTTGTCGAACGGCTCCACCCGACTCCAGCGTTAGGAGGGACGCCGCGCGAAACGGCACTAGAAACGATTCGCGCGCTAGAGCCGCTTGACCGGGGCTGGTATGCTGCGCCAATAGGATGGATAGATACATTTGGAAATGGGGAGTTTGCTGTTGCGATTCGGTCAGGACTATTGCAAGGAAACGAAGCCATTTTATTTGCCGGCTGCGGCGTAGTTGGAGATTCTGATCCGGCAAGCGAATATGAGGAAACAAAAGTGAAATTAAAACCAATGTTATCCGCCTTAGGAGTGAAAAAAAGATGAACGATGAGTTAACGTTATATGTAGCGGCGTTTGTCGATGAATTGGTGAAAGCAGGAGTTCGGCATACCGTCGTTAGTCCAGGGTCACGTTCGACTCCTCTTGCGATTGGAATGGCAGAACATGCAGAGATGAACATTCATTTGCATATTGATGAACGTTCCGCTGCTTTTTTCGCGCTCGGGATGGCGAAAGCAGAGCGGAAGCCAGTCGCTCTTCTTTGCACGTCAGGAACGGCTGTTGCCAATTATTGGCCTGCAATAGTAGAAGCGTATTATTCGCGCGTTCCGCTCATTGTGTTAACGGCTGACCGTCCGCATGAACTTCGTGACGTTGGGGCGCCGCAGGCAATTGATCAGTTACGTATTTTTGGTAAATATGTAAAATTGTTTGTGGAAATGGCGCTCCCAGAAAGTTCAGACGAAATGCTGCGCTATGCGCGCGTCATGGCTGCTCGCGCCGCAGCAGTAGCGACGATTGCCCCGCAAGGACCTGTTCACTTGAATTTTCCGCTTCGCGAGCCGCTTGTCCCAGTCATTACTGAGCAAACGTGGCAACAAGTCAAAGCGGAAGCTCCTGCCTGTATAGAAGTAACGATTGGGCAAAAGACGTTAACAGACGAGCAGTTTCGGCAACTGTATGAGCAGCTTTCTTGTATCGAAAAAGGTTGGATTGTTTGCGGCGATTTAGACAAGCCCGGATTTGCCGAAGCGGTAACGGAGCTTGCTGAAACGCTCGGCTATCCAATTTTAGCCGACCCACTTTCTCAATTGCGCAGCGGAATACATGCGAAAGATTGGATTATCGAGTGTTATGATGCAATCTTAAAAAATGAAACAATCGCTGAGCACTTATTGCCAGAAGTGGTGATTCGATTTGGGGCGATGCCTGTATCGAAGCCGCTTTCGTTAACGCTCAAGCGCTATCCTTCGATTACGCAAATTGTTGTTGATGGGGGAGACGGATGGCGCGAGCCGACCTATATGGCATCACGAATGGTGTATTGTGAAGAAATTGAGTTTTGCAAACGGCTGGTGCAATACGACGAACGCCGGGGAATGAGCGAGTGGGCAAAGCGATGGCGTGATGTAAACGAACTCGCAAGAAAGGTGCTTCTTCGTGCGAAACAAGAGGTGTCGTTATTTGAAGGAAAAGTATTTATCGAATTAGCAGAGGTATTGCCAGAACAGTCGTTATTATTTGTTGGAAATAGTATGCCAATCCGTGATGCAGATACGTTTTTTATGGTAAACGACAAACAAATTCGTGTCCTAGCGAATCGCGGCGCTAACGGTATTGATGGGGTCGTTTCAAGCGCATTAGGTGCAAGCAGAGTGGCTGAACCGCTCGTGTTAGTAATTGGCGATCTTTCTTTTTACCATGACTTGAACGGCTTACTTGCGGCTAAGCTGCATCAGTTGAATGCGACGATTATTGTGATGAATAATAATGGCGGCGGTATCTTTTCGTTTTTACCGCAGGCAAATTACCAAACTCATTTTGAAACATTGTTCGGGACGCCGACTGATTTGCGGTTTGAACATGTCGTGCGCATGTACGACGGACAATACTACGAAGCAACGACATGGAAGGAGTTTCGCGATTATGTTCAACACTCCGTCCATAGCAAGGGATTACATGTCATCGAATTATGTACATCGAGAGAAGAAAATGTCGCAAAACATCGCTTTTTGTGGAATATTGTTTCCCAGGAAATCGCCAAGTTTCTTGAGAAAAGAGGGAAATGATGAACGTGTTAGTTCGCGGTGTGTCATATTATGTAGAAGTGGTAGGTGAGGGAGAACCGCTTTTACTGTTGCATGGGTTTACTGGAAGTGTCCAAACATGGTATCCGTTTCTTTCAGAATGGAAGGAGCGGAAGTTGGTGATGATAGATATTATTGGTCACGGAAAAACGGACAGCCCAGACGATATCGACCGATATACGATCGAAAGCGTCGCTATCGACCTTTATGAATTACTAAAGCAATTAGGAATAGAAAAAGTGGACGTCCTTGGCTATTCAATGGGCGGGCGGTTGGCGCTAACGTTTGCGATTCGGTATCCACAATGTGTAAGAATGCTTATATTGGAGAGCAGTTCGCCAGGATTAAAAACCGAAGAAGAACGAAACATACGAAGAAAGAGCGATGAAGTATTGGCCATAATGATTGAGCAATATGGTGTTGCTGCTTTTGTAGAAAAATGGGAACAACTTCCCCTTTTTGCGACACAAAAACAACTTCCGTTCGAACAGCAAGAAAACATTCGCCGCGAACGGCTAAGTCACTCGGCCAAAGGGCTAGCAAATAGTTTGCGCGGCATGGGGACAGGAAACCAGCCATCTTGGTGGGAGCACCTAACCAGTCTTTCTATTCCGACGTTGCTTCTTTGCGGAGAATGGGATGAAAAGTTTTGTCAAATTGCATTAGAAATGAAGGAACGGCTGCCGAATGCGAAACTTTTGAAAATTTCTCACGCGGGGCATGCAATTCATGTGGAACAGCCAAAGATTTTTGCTAAAATAGTAAATGAGTTTATTGAAAAAGGAGGAAAAGAGAATGGCGATTGAATGGATTGCCGAGCGTCAGTACGAAGATATTTTGTACGAAACGTATAACGGAATTGCAAAAATTACAATCAACCGTCCGGAAGTACATAATGCGTTTCGTCCAAAAACGGTTCAAGAATTAATCGATGCTTTTTCATATGCGCGTGACGATTCCAACATCGGGGTTATCATTTTAACAGGTGCGGGTGGTAAAGCGTTCTGCTCTGGCGGAGACCAAAAGGTACGGGGACATGGGGGATATGTCGGAGACGATGAAATTCCACGGCTCAACGTATTAGATTTACAGAGGTTAATTCGTGTCATTCCAAAACCGGTCATTGCGATGGTTGCAGGGTATGCGATTGGTGGCGGACACGTTTTGCATGTCGTGTGTGACTTAACAATCGCAGCAGACAATGCTATTTTTGGACAAACCGGTCCAAAAGTCGGCAGCTTTGATGGCGGCTATGGCGCTGGGTATTTAGCACGTATCGTCGGCCATAAAAAAGCGCGGGAAATTTGGTATTTATGCCGCCAATACAATGCGCAAGAAGCGTTAGAAATGGGACTTGTCAACAAAGTCGTTCCATTAGAGCAATTAGAAGAAGAAACGGTCAAATGGGCAGAAGAAATTTTAGAAAAAAGCCCGACGGCGATTCGCTTCTTAAAAGCAGCGTTCAATGCTGACTCGGATGGTCTTGCTGGCATTCAGCAACTTGCAGGTGATGCCACGTTGTTGTTCTACACAACAGAAGAGGCAAAAGAAGGTCGCGATGCATTTAAAGAAAAGCGGAAACCTGACTTCAAACAATTCCCACGTTTTCCGTAAACAAATCGAGCAGCTTGATGATTATCAAGCTGTTTCTTTGTATTGGAGGGATGAGAGTGGATAAAACACCTAATTGGCTCATGCAACGCGCTTTTTTAACGCCATCGCGCATCGCTATTTCCGATGGAAAGGTTCATCAAACGTTCGCAGAACTTCATGAGGCAGTGAGAAAAAAAGCAGAAAAATTGGCCAATCTCGGCGTTCAAAAAGGCGAGATCGTTGCATTGTTGATGCGCAATAGCATCGAGATGGTCGAATGGATTCATGCGCTTCACTATCTTGGTGCGGTCGTGTTGTTGCAAAACGTGCGATTGACTGTCCGTGAATTAGATTGGCAGCTGCAAGATAGTCAAGCGAGATGGTGGATTGTGGATGACGAGTGGGCACAATATGGTGATGCTACTTCTGTTTCGACGGTAACAGCGAGTGAATTAGCAAAATTTCCACAAAAAGAAATATCGCTGCAACAAGAGTATGTACTTGATGATATAGCAACAATTATGTATACATCTGGAACGACGGGGAAGCCGAAAGGAGTATTGCAAACATATGGCAACCATTGGTGGAGCGCAGTCGGATCGGTGTTGAATCTAGGGCTTCGTGAAGACGACTGTTGGTTAGCAGCAGTCCCCTTTTTCCATGTGAGCGGTTTGTCGATTTTAATGCGAAGCGTCATTTATGGAATGAGCGTTTATTTGTTGAACACGTTTAACGCGAAACAAGCAAACGACATCATGATGAGTGGAAATGTAACGATGATGTCCGTTGTTAGTGCGATGCTGCAGCAAATGGTCGATGAGTTAGGCGACCGAGTGTATCCGAGCACGTTTCGCTGCATGTTGCTTGGAGGCGGGCCAGCTCCCAAATCCCTTCTAGAGGCGTGCCGAGCGAAACGTATTCCAGTGTACCAAACGTACGGAATGACCGAAACGGCTTCGCAAATTGTGACGTTGGCGCCCGAATATAGTTTATCGAAGCTTGGATCAGCTGGGAAACCGTTGTTTCCTGCGCAGCTTCGGATTGAAATTGAGGGAAGAGAGGCACGTGCGTATGAAGCGGGGGAAATTGTTGTCAAAGGCCCGAATGTCACGAAAGGGTATTTGCACCGAGCAGAAGCAACAAAACAAGCCATTCGTGACGGTTGGTTGTATACAGGTGACATTGGTTATGTAGACGACGAGGGATTTTTGTATGTGCTAGACCGCCGCTCTGATTTAATTATTTCTGGAGGGGAAAATGTTTATCCTGCGGAAATTGAGGCAGTGCTTCTGGCCCATGAAGCAGTGGAAGAGGCAGGAGTGACAGGCATAGAAGATAGCCGTTGGGGACAAGTGCCGTGTGCGTTTGTCAAAATAAAAGAAGGGAGTCATGTGACAGAAGAGCAGTTGCTTGCCTTTTGCAAACAACAGCTTGCTAACTATAAGCTGCCGAAGCGAATTTATATCGTCGATCAACTCCCGCGAACCGCTTCGCAAAAATTAGTACGCCGTGAACTCCTTCGGCTTTTGCCAAAAACATAGGGGTGTCTAAGTCGATGATCGACGGACACCCTTTTTCATCGGTCAATGATAACCATTTACTTTCCTTTTTCTATTCCATTAATTCTAGCTCTAATGCTCGATTCGCAATAAGGTGTTCAATTTCTTTTGGCAGCCCGTCAAGCGTTCCAAATTCGTATTGCCATAAATTAGTGAAAGAATCGACATACATGGGAAACGTTTGCTGATTGGCTCGTTTTACTTCTTGTTGGAAGGAACGAATTAAACTTTCTTTTTTATTCATCGGAGCGCCCCTCTTTTCGTGGATGATGTAACTAGAAAGATGTCCAAAAAGGACATCTTTTCAAAAGATAGGAAAGTATAAAATTTTGCAATTGGGCAGAGAGCTGTCTAGCTCTAAGTACCATCGGTGTGATGCGCTTCGCCTCTTCTTTCGGCGGCATAGTAATTGGCTTGACTGAGCTTACCCACGCAGAACCAAGCCATACTTGGTTTGAGCTCTCCTCGGTGGGGCTTGTGCGCTCTTCGCCGATAAGCGGGCGCTTTGCGCCATTACATTTGATGGTTTGGGGTAAACGTTTTACAGTCGGTTTCTGATGCGCTTGAAGCCATCGTGCCAGCGTTGCTGACGACATAAATTGCTTCTGCGCTGCAGCGGTTGCCGCTTGACCAATAACTACAGTTTTTTACTTCACAAAGCACGTCTTTAGCCATGTAGTTTCCCTCCATTTTCGTAAAAATAACTACACAGCTAGTTTGTTCATTGTGAAAAAAGTTATAACGGAAAAAAGCAGAAATTTAGATGAGAAGATGTATCATCAAATATTGACGAAGATAATCATTCTCAATTAGAATAGAAATAAAGATAAACTTAATGGAGGGAAGCGACATGTCATCGTTATTAGTCGTAGGTGCGGACCATTTAGGAAATATTACTGATAAGTTGGTGAATTCTGGGTTTAAGGAAATTATTCATCTTGACGGGCGAAAAGTGAATATGGTGAAGCGCGGCATCCCAGAACATATCGACCTCGTACTCGTCATGACTGATTATGTAAATCATAATTTAGCGAAAGTGATTAAGCAAAAAGCGAAAAGCCAGGAAAAGCCGATTTACTTTGTGAAGCGCTCATGGAGCTCCATTCATCCTGTGTTACAAAAAATAGGAAAAAAACAAGCAAACTAACCGATGGAGGGATACATATAATGAGTGCCATCAGCTTGTCTATGGATCAAAACTGGAAGCAAGCAGTCGAAGGGGTAGTAAAGCAAATTATTTTCCATTACTATCAAGCCTCTCCTTCTTTACGGTCTGCTTCGTTTATTTTGCGGTTAATTAATCGATATTGGAAAACACTCGATCAACATTTGTTTGATTCTCCGGTACATTATTATACAGTGTTAGTAAAAACGACCGACCATCTCCTTCATTTTTTACAGCCGACCGTAGATTGTTTTTTGCTGTTTGAACGGGTAGAGTACGGAGCAAAGCGGATGAAAAAAAGTATAGAAATTGATATGGCGTATAACGACAAAGGAAAAGGCGTGGTTTGCAAGTTTTTCTTGGAAACAGACGAAACATTTTGTTCCCGTTATTTTTCTTGTGTCGTTGCCGCTTGCCGTGATTTAGGAATTGTTCTAAGCAAAGTGGAATTTTATTCCCTGCTTACTGGGGAACGGAAAGTTTTCTATGTAGACTTTTCGCATCATTTCTATTAAAATTAATGATAATGAAAATCGTTGCTGATTCGGAGGACTGTTGCATGAAGAAAAATGGATCAAAAGGCGTAGCAGCAGCGCTTGCTTCTTCGCTTCTGCTTGCTTCCGCCTGTACGCCAATGCAAGAAACGAATGAGAAAAAGGAAATGGAAAAAGAAATTGCCGTGCCGGTGACTGATTATACGTTTGATACAGCCGGCAATATGTTTGCTTATTCCGAATTTGAGCTGTCAGGAGAGCCATTAGCCGAAGGGCTTGGGCTTAATTTGGACGTATTAGATGCGCGAAAAATAAATAAACCGACGAAGTTTGATTACACAGCTGGCATTGAGTCCTATGAGTATTCAGAAGAAGCAATGTATGAAGTGACGGAAAAATCGGGGTTAGGTTTGCATTTAATTCATGGTCCTGTGGCGGCACAATGGGCGGAAAAAGAAAAGAAGGCAACAGATGAGGCATTAGCCGATCGTTTTTATGCGCTTGCGGATAGTGTCGGGTACCCACATGAAGAAATTTTCCGCAACATGTTTCCGACGTTGATTGAATATGCTGGCGGAGATCCGCACTATGCACAAAAGGTCGATACGAGCGTATATGTGGAAAATAAAGACAAAACATATGTCCCAGTATATCAAGTCGATTTTCAGTCGCTGCGCTGGGATCGTGATAGTATGCAAAAATTGCTGACACCGTCTGCGTATGGAGCTGTCTTTTTAAAACAAGCCCTCTGGGCCGGTGATTTTTTAGGCGGTTTCCATACGGTAGATAAAGATGAAGAGTTGGAGGCAAAAACGTCACACGATGACCAAGATAAAAACATTGCGCTCGGTGTCAGTTCAGCAGATGGGATGCAAGGCATGATTTTAACAGAAGAAATATGGAATAAATTGAACTTTGTGCGCGATTATTTGTTTTATGATGCAAAACGGCAGGCATTAGCAAAAGGAGTAGGAAGTAAGTATGATCCAAATAAAGGGCTTGTATATTTGCCGCATGCCATTGAAGTAGTTGAAGATGGAAGTAAGCTGGCGCCAAAGGCGAAGCAGTTAATAGTGAAAGATGCAAGAAGTGTATTGCAAGATCAATGGCTAATGCTTTGGCCAGCAGCTGAGTTTTACGGAATGACCGACCAACGTGTAGACAATCCAAATCAAAACCGAGCGTTCTTAGCGGTGTTTGACGGCGAGCCATTCCCGAGTGCCCCGAAAGAAAACATAGATGCGGATCCGTCAAATGATGTCATTGCGAACGATCCATATTCCGTCAACCGAGACGTCCTGCTTCAAGTGTTTAAAAACATCGATGCCATGCATTTTAATCGAAAAGTAGGGGCTTTTGTTGAGCAATATGATAATGGGCAAGGGAAACGTGTCGATACGTTCCAAGCAGGATATACGATGGAAGCACTCCGCATTTTTGAACGGGCGATTGACGGCCTTCCTGTTGGCTATGCAAGCGGGGAAAAAGCAAAAGGGCTCGGCACTCCAGAAGGAAAACGGGCATTAGAACTTTTGACGGCACAAGCGGACTTTATCCTTACGAAACTGATGAGGAAAGACAGACTTGTTGCCAACGGGTTTATCATTGGGGAAGGACCGGAACAATCAGAGCCAACATTACTTGCCCAGCTTGGAGCGATTCGCGGATTGACTGCAGCGTTTTTAGCGACAAAAGAAGAAAAATATCGCGAAGCGGCTCGCCATATTTATGAAGCGATGGATAAGCATTTTTGGGATCGCACGTTACGCGTGTATAAAACAGGGAAAAATGAGAGGAAGTATACACCGTTTGTCGCAGGTGCATTGTCCGGTGTGTTCCGCGTAGCGCTAAATAACTTAAATAACACTGATTCTGATCAGCCAGTAAAAGCGTTAGAGAGAGAAACGATTATTTCTCGTTATGTAGACTTTTATGATCGTATTATTGATGGGCCGAGCGTCAATGAAGGGATGCAAGCGAGTGAATTTTGGGATACAGGGGATGTATATATGGAAGGCAATGATTCCGGCAATACCGATGGGGACCATGTCCCACAAATTCAAGCGGGACACGGCAAGTACGGAATTGCACCTGTTTTGTTATCAGTAGAAGTGAAGAAAAAGTAAGCGGCATCCATTGAGGAGTGCCGTATTTTTTTGTAAAATGAAAATGGTTTTCATTTTCTTTAATAAAAACGGGGGAATACGGATGAGAAAGTGGATTGGCTTATTTTTGTTGTTTGTGCTCATCGGGTGCCAAGCGAATCCGGTGTTTGAAACCGAAACGCGAATCGTTCGGAAGGATGCTGTCCATAGCGACAATATTGCTATCAATCGAAAAGGGGATACGCTATATACAGCAAACATCGATGTAAATACTGTCACCATCATCGATGCGAAAACGAGAAAGAAAAAAGGAGAGATTCCTGTCGGAAAAGAGCCGCGGCAGTTAACGTTAAGCCCAGATGAGCAGTTTTTGTACGTGTCGTGTATGCACGATGACCGCGTGGATATTATTTCTTTAAAAGCGAAAAAAGTAGTCGATCATATAAAAACAGGCATTGAACCGTTTGGTTTAGTCACAAGTCAGGACGGAAAAACGCTATATGTAGCGAATTACCGTTCTAGTACGGTATCGGTCGTTGACTTAGAGAGCAGAAAGGTGAGAAAAGAAATACGTGTAGGCGATCGACCGCGTACGGTTGCCATTACGGCAGATGGGAAAAAATTGTATGTCCCACATTATTTAGACGCCAAAATTAGTGTCATTGACACAGGAAAAAATCGTGTTATCAAAGAGATTGCCCTTGCACCGTCTCCTGATCAAGCCGATCGGAAAAAAAGCCAAGGCGTTCCGAATACGCTCGAGCAGTTTGTCATTGCACCAGATGGAAAAAAAGCGTATATTCCACATTTGTTGACGAACATTGATACTCCCATTCAGTTTGAAGAAACAGTGTTTCCAGCTATTTCGGTCATTGATTTAGAAAAAGATGAGGAACTGCTTGGGGAGCGGAAAGAACTGTTTGCAGCGATTAATGTGAAAGATGTGAAAAACGAAACGATCATTGTGTCGAATCCATATGATGTTACGTTTCAGCCGGATGGAAGCAAAATGTATGCTGTGATGTCTGGAAGTGAAGATTTAGTTGTGTTCGATTTAGCGCGTGGTGGCAATGCAACACAAATTTTGCGGCGCATCGAAGGGAATAATCCACGTGGGGTTGTTATTTCACCGGACGGAAAAATGTTGTTCGTTCACAATGCGATGAGCCATGATTTAGCTGTGATTAAAACGGGGGGAAAAAGTCCATATACAAAAGCTAAGGCAGCAAAAGGAACGATTCGGCTCATTGCGAACGATTCATTATCTCCGCTTGTTCGGGAGGGGAAAACGATTTTTTACAGTGCCAACAGCGATGAGTTTGCAACAGCAATTACAGGGAACAATTGGATGAGTTGCGCTTCTTGCCATAGCGATGGGGAGATCAACGGATTAACATTGCTTACCCCAAAAGGACCGCGCAACGTTCCAAGCAATGTACTGACGACGAAAACAGGCTTGTTTATGTGGGACGGTTCACGTGACGAGTTTAGCGACTATATTCATACGGTGCAAAATGAAATGGGCGGCATGACAACTATTGATCCAAGCAAACCGCTGCCAAAAGACGTCGAGCATATGTATGATGCGTTATTTGCGTATTTAGATGCGCCCGATTCTTTCCCAGTTCCGAAAAGTCCGTATCGAAATAAAGATGGTAGTTTAACAACAAAAGCGGAAGAAGGGGAAGCGCTGTTTAACGGAAAAGGCAATTGCTTGAGTTGTCATGGCGGCCAATATTTTACTGACAGTGCGAAAGCGGTAGATGGGCGAGGAAAATTGACGACCACCAATACAGCGTATTTGCATGACGTCGGGACGAATAATCCAAAAGATCGGGCATCAAACGGAGATGCACGAGCACATTTTATGAATCCGCGCACACCGAAGCAGTGGGATACTCCTACGTTGCGAGGGGTATGGTCGACTGCGCCTTACTTACATGACGGAAGTGCAAAAACGATTGAGGAAGCGATTGAAAGCCATAAAACAAAAGAAATTCCAACACTTACGCAAGGAGAAATTGCCGCGATTGCCGAATATGTTCGGTCGTTAGAATAAAAGAGGGTGTCCCAAAAGTGATGGGACACTCCTTTTTATGACCATTGTATCTTCCTTGAAGAAAGGAAATCTCTTTTTTTATTGCAATGCTTTTTTTAGTACCGTTATATTTTCTTTCATAATAGAAAAATAGTCTTTCTTTTTTTGGATATCGTCTTCTGTCAGAGTTTCTAGGTTATGGAGACGAAGTGGCTCGGCTCCGATTTCGTTTTTTACAATATCTGCCACTTTCGGTGTAACGTTTTGTTCGAAGATGACATAGCGAATATGATGCTTTTTGGCAGTATCGATGATTTGTGCTAATTCTTTTTGTGACGGTTCGTTGCTTGGCGAAAGGCCGGCGATGCTTATTTCATGGATGCCGTATCGTTTTTCCCAGTAACCATAAGCAGCGTGTGAAACGAGAATTTCTTTTTTCGGTGCAGTGTTTACGACGGCTTGAAACTGTTGATCGAGCTGTTGTAGCTGCTGCTTTAAGGAAGCGAAGTTTTTTTCAAACGTGTCTTTCGCTTCTGGTTTCAGTTCAATGAGTGCATTTTTAATGTTTTCTGCGATTTGAATAGAAAGAATCGGATCGAGCCAGACGTGTGGGTCTTTGTCCCCATGGTCGTGATGTTCCTCACTAGTTTCGTGTTCGCTAGTTGAGTCTAATAACGGAATGCCTTTTGTTCCTTCGATAAACGTTACATGCTCGTTTTGTAGCGTTTGCATCGTTTTATTTATAAATTCTTCCATACCTGCACCAACATAAATAAACGCATCAGCATCTGCTAGTTTTTTCATTGTTTGGGTGGTCGGTTCGAACGTATGTGCTTCTACCCCAGGAGGATAAATGCTCTCTGCTTTAACATAGCTCCCGCCAATTTTTTCGGCAAAGTCTTTTAATGGGTAAATAGTTGTATAAACAGTTAACACGTCGTTTGCTTTTTTTGTCTGCCCGTCATTTTTATTAGCGTTGCAACCGTATAAAAAAGCAGAAACTACAAGTAAAAGAGATAAAACCAATGATTTTGCTTTCATCGTAAGCTCCTTCCTCTATCATGTGTTTGACAGGAAAAATCCTTTGTTATTATATCGTAACAATTACGATTTGAGAACTAGAATATAGCTGTTAATGAGAAAAAGAAAATTCAGGAATAGGATCGACGAATGTTTTCCAATCTTTTTGCATCTCTTCGTCGGTCAACAAACATTTGTCTAAAGAAGCTTCTATTTCTTCTTGATTAATGTCAATACCAATAAAGACGAGTTCTGTCAAGCGATCTCCATACGTTTCATCCCACTTATCCAACAAATCAGGGGTTTCGCTAAGAATTTTTTCACGTTCCGTCTCTGAATAAACCGCGATCCACTCGCCAGCCCCTTGAATCATAATCGAAGATCCTGCTTGTGATAAAAGACAGCACATGTCATTTCTTGATGCAAGCCAGAAAAATCCTTTTGCACGAACAATTTCAATTGGCCAATTTTCGAGCCAATTCATGAAACGCTCTGGGTGAAACGGGAGTCTTCTGCGATAAACAAATGAAGAAATTCCGTATTCTTCTGTTTCTGGTGTATGCTCCTCATTCAATTCTTTTATCCATCCGGCGGATTGGCTTGCTTTTTCAAAGTCAAATAAATACGTATTTAAAATTTCGTCCAATGGCACTTGGCCGAATGTCGTTTGGATAATTTTTGCTTCCGGATTTAATTTTTTCAATACCCCTTCAAGTTTTTTGGCTTCTTCGGAACTAATGAGATCAACTTTATTTAATAAAATTACATTAGAAAATTCGATTTGTTCAATTAGCAAATCTGCTACTTCACGTATATCTGTTTCGTTAACAGCTTGTTTGCGGTCAAGCAAGCTTTCCCCTGATGCGAAATCATTCCAAAAGCGATGTGCGTCGACAACTGTAACCATCGTATCTAAGCGACATTTTTTTGTTAGGTCAATCCCTAGCTCTTCGTCAATGTACGTAAATGTTTGTGCAACCGGAATTGGCTCGCTAATCCCCGAAGATTCGATGACAATGTAGTCAATCCCACCGACATCTACCAATCGTTCAACTTCTTTCATTAAATCTTCGCGTAACGTGCAACAAATACATCCATTCTGAATTTGAACAAGTTTTTCCTCGGTACGTGAAAAACCGCCTTGTCTAACAAGTTCGGCGTCGATATTTACTTCGCTCATATCGTTAACAATGACAGCAATTTTCTTTCCTTCGCGGTTGTGCAAGATGTGATTTAAAAGCGTTGTTTTCCCCGAACCTAGGTATCCACTTAATACAGTTACAGGAATTTTATGCATAGAACGTAACCTCCTTTTTTTATTAAATCGTAATTATTACGATTTAACAAAGATAATCTTACAAAAAAAATCGAAAAGGTGCAACTTATATAAATACACTTTGAAATTTTAACCGTTTTATTTTCAGCGTATATACGTGCGAAACGTAGTGAGAAAGAAGGGGGCTTAAAAGTATCTGTGTTCCCTTTCTTATCTGTATGGAATGTTTTTGTTAAACAATTTGTACCTTGTTTAGGAAAGACGATCTTCTATACAGCTTCTCGATAGTCAAAGAAATACAGTTACGTCAACGTTTATCGCTGGTTTTCTTGTTTTTCTGGAACAGGATCAAAGCCCCCAGGATGAAATGGATGACATTTGACTACCCGTTTTATTGTCAGCCATCCACCTTTTATCGCACCGAAGCGGCGAATTGCTTCTAGACCGTAGTGGGAACATGTTGGGTAAAAACGACATGTCGGCGGTTTTAGTGGAGAAATGACAAGTTGGTAAAACCGAATGATCGCCATTAATAGTTGTTTCACATATATCACCTCTATCGAGTGAAAGATACTAACTATACTGTACCATAAGGCGAACAAGTTCTCACATGTGTTGCCTTATGTCAACAAAACAGATGAAAAAAATCGGATAAATGTGTATGATAGGTAATGAAAAAACAAATAGGGGTGATACGATGCCTTCAGTAGAAAGTTTTGAACTCGATCATTGCGCCGTAAAAGCGCCATATGTGAGACATTGTGGCGTGCATCAAGTCGGTAGTGATGGCGTGGTGAATAAATTCGATATTCGTTTTTGTCAACCGAACAAAGAGGCGATGGAGCCAGCGGCGATTCATACGCTAGAACATTTATTGGCGTTTACTATCCGTAAACATGCAGAGAAATATGTTCATTTTGATATTATTGATATTTCGCCTATGGGGTGCCAAACAGGGTATTATTTAGTCGTGAGCGGCTCACCAACGGTTGAAGAAATTATTGATTTGTTGGAAGAAACAATGAAAGATGCATTACATGCGACCGAAATTCCAGCGGCGACTGAGCAGCAATGTGGGCAGGCGAAATTGCATGATTTAGAAGGAGCCAAAAAGCTCATGCGTTTCTGGCTCAAACAAGACAAAGAAGAACTAAAAAAGGTGTTTGGGTAAAAAGAGTAGGGCGACTGTATTGACAGTCGCCTCATTCTTTTTTGTTTTGTTCATCCTTTGTTAAATGTGGGTTATTGTCCACTGGGTCGATGGTATGTTTATATTGGTATGCTTTTGATGTCGTCGCAATAGCGAGCAAAAGCACAACGGCAATAATGACAAGCGAAATCGCTAAAATCGTAAACATAACACCCCAACTTTCTTTTTTAATTTCATTGTAGCATAAAAGAATCTTTAAAAGGATAACATGTTTTGTCATCTCTGGGGAAATGTCCACACTCCTTTTTTCCTATTTGCATACAATGGAGGCAAGGAAAATGGGAGGAGGGGGAATGTGAACAAATATACATTTTTTCTCGGGGCTTCGTTGATTGGTTCGCTCCTTTCTACGATGTTCGGGAGCATGGATTTATTGGTCATTATTTTGATTTGCTTTGTTGTCATTGATTATGTAACAGGAATTATTGCAAGTGCTTTCGAAGGAAAATTGTCGAGCGAAGCAGGAATTCGCGGCATCGTTCGCAAACTGCTCATTTTTGTTTTAGTAGGAGTTTCCCATCTTCTTGACATTGCTATCGGTTGGAGTAACCATTTTATTCGCGATGCAACCGCGTTTTTTTATATGATAAATGAAGCGATTTCGATTGTTGAAAATGTGGGGAGAGCAGGATTACCTGTTCCAGATTTTTTAAAAAAGGCGATGGAATTGCTGAAAGACCAGCCGAAATAAGCATAATTTTTACGCTTTCATCCACACTAAAAATAAGACGAGCAATAAAGGGGATGGATAGTGTGGCAGAACAGAAAAAGAAAACGTATTATGTATCAATGGCCCATGGTGAGATTTCGCAAATAAAAACGGCATCTCCATGGGATTTTCAAATTGAGGCGACCGATGATGAAATTATTCAGCTGCGCGAATATTTCGATCAAAATTATTCGACCGATATTCAAAATTTTTTTCGCGCGCATGTCCCTTATATTCAATACCATTATGATCGTGAAAATGATGCGTACGATGAAACGTTGAAAAAAATTTATCAGCTTATTTATAAACTAGGCAATGAAGAGGCGAAACAACATATTCGCTCGATGGGAGTTATAAGCGAAGAATAAGCCACCAAAGCCGGTGGCTTTTCTTATTATTCCATTTATTTTTCTTGACAGAAGACCGTAGTTCGATATAATAAAAAATAAATTGAACCGAGAGACTGAAAGCTAAATCATAACGACGGATAGCTTTAGCGTTCTTGGGGCGGAAACGCGGCAAGAACGAAAGAGCTTTGTCGGCTGTTCATGATTTAGATCGGTATGTTTCACTTCAGAAGAATGGTGAGGCATGCCGTTTTTGTTTCAAAGGGGGATTATGCGTGAAGTCTAAAGGAGAGATGGAAGATCAAATTAGCCGAGCCCTGACGCAATGGGAGAAGGAGTATTTAGGAAGGGGTCCAATATCCGTTAAAACCGATATTGTTCGCAATATGATTATTGTTCAATTGCGAGGAATTTTAACGCCAGCTGAACAAAAATTAGCAGAAACAAAAGAAGGAATGCTATCGATTAAAAGAATTCGCTCCGAATTAATTGAGTCGGGCAGCGAACAGCTAAAAGAAATGATTCTGAGCATGACGGGAAAAAATGTAGCTAGCATTCATACAGATATTAGTACTCATACTGGGGAACGAATCATCGTATTTTTGTTATCGGAAAATTTAGAGGAAGAATTTCAAAAATGAAAATTGGTCGATCTTTTAAAGGCCGAGTGTCGGTCAGTAAGAGATAAACCGGAAACGTTTTTCGATTGTTTCAGCAGTCGAAGAGTGTTTTCGGTTTTTTTTATGAAAAACTATATCTAAAAGGAGAGGATTTAGATGACGGATATTATTATTCATAACCTTGCATCCCCTGCCATTTTATTTTTCTTGCTTGGACTAATTGCGGCACTTGTGAAATCAGATTTGCAATTTCCAAAAGGATTAAGTGAAACGTTAAGTATTTATTTACTAATTGCGATTGGGTTAAAAGGGGGGATTGAATTATCCCAACATTCGTTTGCTGAATTTGTTCGTCCATTAGTTGGTACATTATTTCTTGGCATATTTATCCCTATTGTTACCTTTGTTATTTGCCGTCGTATAGGAATTGATCGGAAAAATGCTACTGCTATTGCTGCAACATATGGATCGGTAAGCATTGTTACATTCGGTGCAGCAATTTCATTTCTTGATCTGACTCATACGTCTTATGAACCTTACATGAACGCTTTCGTTGTATTATTGGAAAGCCCAGCTATTATTGTGTCGTTGCTTCTTTTGCAGCTTCTAGAAAAAGAGACATATACGCTTAATCGAATGAACCATTATTTTTCTGCATATGCAGCATACGCCCCTGTTTTAAAGGAGAGTTTATTCGGTAAAAGTGTCCTTCTTATGTTAGGTAGTCTGTTGATTGGATTGCTTGGTGGAAAAAATGCTCTGTCCGTTGTAAAGCCATTATTTATTGATTTATATCCAAGTGTGCTCATTCTTTTCTTGCTAGGAATGGGATTAACAGCGGGAAGTCAACTTGCTGCTATTCGAAAATACGGCATAAAGTTAGTCATGTTAGGAATTGGGTTCCCGATGTTGTATGGTTTGATTGGCGTGTCTGTCGGAACCTATGCACATCTTTCTTTAGGTGGAACGGTTCTTATGGGGGTGTTAGCAGCGAGCGCTTCTTATATCGCAGCTCCTGCCGCGATGCGTGCGTCCGTTCCAGAAGCGAATCCATCGATTTATTTAGGGATGTCGTTAGGACTGACATTCCCGTTCAATCTAACCGTTGGATTGCCTTTGTATTACCAGCTAGCGCAATGGTTACATTCGTAAAAGCGCCTTTCTTTGAAAGGCGTTTTTGTTTTTGGTGGGAAGGAAAGTGTTATAATGAAATAAGGACATTACAATGATGAGGTTGAATGAATATGTTTGTTTTTCAAGATTATTATGGTAATAAAGTGCTATTGTCCTTTGCGGATCATCCATTTGCGAAAGCACCAGACCATGTATGGGTCGTATGTCGTTTTCAAGAAAAATGGCTCATGACAAATCATTCAGAACGTGGAATAGAGTTTCCAGGTGGGAAGATAGAAGCAGGGGAAAACCCGGAGCAGGCGGCTGTTCGTGAGGTGTTAGAGGAAACGGGTGGAGTGGTGGATGTGCTTACATATATCGGACAGTACAAAGTCGGCGAAGCGTTAGTAAAAAATATTTATTTTGCCAAAATAAAAGAACTAAAGGCGCGTCAAAACTACTTGGAAACGAACGGTCCTGTCCTACTGGCGGAACTCCCAGCAAACGTACGAGAAGACAGCCGGTTCAGCTTTATTATGAAAGACGAAGTGCTTGTTCGCACGCTTGCTGAAATAAAAAGACGTTCGTTATGTTCGAACGCCTTTAGCGGTTTTTCATAAGTTTTTTTTCGAGCCATGCCACCACTTGGTACATTACGGTGGCTAAGCAAGCAATAATGAGTAGGCTTAATAACACTAGCGTGAAATTGAACACTTGGAATCCGTAAATAATCATATAGCCAAGCCCTTGTTTTGACACGAGAAATTCGCCAACCATCACCCCGACCCACGATAGTCCGACGTTGACTTTTAATGTCGAAATAATCGTCGGAAACGATGCCGGTAATACGGCTGCTTTGAAGCATTGAAAGCGATTAGCACCAAACGTTTTTAACACTTTTAAGTAATTAGGATCGACTTCGCGAAATGAGGTGTAGACGACAATTGTTGTAATAATGATGGAGATGAGTGTCCCCATGGCGATAATGGAAGAAAAATTCGGTCCTAATGCGACGATAAGAATTGGTCCAAGTGCTACTTTTGGCATAGCGTTTAAAACGACTAAATACGGATCAGCGATTTTGGATAGGCGTGGAAACCACCAAAGAAGCGCGGCGAGGCATGTGCCAAGCAACGTACCACACAAAAATCCAAGCACCGTTTCAAATAGGGTAACGCTTGTGTGAAGAAAAAGCGAGCCGTCTTTCACTTTTTGCACAAATAATGTAGCGATGGCGGAAGGAGAACTAAATAAGAGAGGGTCGATCCATTCGTTTCGGCTCGCCGTTTCCCAAAGCGTAAAAAATGCGATGCAAATGAGAAGTTGATACCATCGAACAAGAAGCTTTTCTTTGCGAAGCGATGCGACGTATTGGGTATGAAGGACTTGGATATGATTATTTGAGGGCTTCAAGGGAATCAAGCTCCTTCCAAAGAAATTGAAATAAGTCGGAAAATGCGGGATGCTGTCGCGCATGAAATGGTGATAGTTGCCGCAATTCGCTCGGGACGAGAAAAGTGCGAACGAGCCGCCCTGGTTTTGCTGAGAATAAGAAGATACGGTCGCTCATCGCGATCGCTTCCCCAATATCGTGTGTGACGAGCAAGGCAGTTTTTCCGAACTCTTTTAACGTTTGCCAAACAAGTTCTTCTAGCTTTAATTTTGTTTGGTAGTCTAATGCAGAGAATGGTTCATCAAGGAGCAATATTTTTGGGTTTGTTGCCATTGTTCGCACTAACGCTGCCCGTTGGCGCATTCCTCCCGACAGTTGGTTCGGATAATAATGTTCTGTCCCTTTTAGACCGATCCGTTTCAATAAGTCGAGCGCTTGTTGCCGCGTTTCTTGTGTATTGATGCCCATAATGGTTAGTCCGAGCAAAATGTTTTCTTCGATTGTTTTCCATGGGAACAAATAATCTTGTTGTAGCATGTAGCCGACGGATGGATGCATCGAATGAATTTTTTCTCCTTCTAACATGACCGTTCCTTCAGTTGGACGAATAAGAGAAGCAATGATTGATAAGAGCGTTGTTTTTCCGCAGCCGCTTGGGCCGAGAAAGGAGACAAATTCTCCTTTCTCAATGGAAAGCGACACGTTGTCTAGTGCGGTGACTGCTGTTTTTTCCGTAAAGTACGTATGACTGATGCGATGGACGACTAAGAAGCTCATCATGTTCACCTGCCACGATTATTTTGCCATTGCTTTTTTCGCAAAAGAGGTATTCACAAGGATGTCATGATCAATGTGTTTCGGCAGTTCTCCAGCTTCTTTCATAATGTTTTGCAAGTTCTCCCATTCTTTTTCATCTAAGATTGGATTTGTTGCATACGAACCTTGTTGCTTGTAGCGGTCAACGACCGTTTCGATTAGTTTGACGTCTGTGTCTTTAAAATACGGTTGAATGACTTTGGCGATTTCTGCTGCACTATGGGTAGCGACCCATTGTTGAGCTTTGTAGAGGGCACGGGTGAATTTTTCAATTGTCTCTTGATTGTTTTTCATAAAGCTTTGTTTCGCCATGAATGTTGTATACGGGACGTGGCCGGATTCTGTTCCGAACGAAGCGACGATATAGCCTTTTCCTTGCTGTTCAAAAACGCTGGCAGTTGGTTCAAATAACTGCACGAAGTCACCGGTGCCGCTGGCAAAGGCGTTGGCGAGGTTGGCAAAATCGATGTTTTGAATTAAGTTTAAGTCTTTGTGCGGATCGATGCCGTGTTTTTTCAACACAAATTCACCGACCATTTGTGGCATGCCGCCTTTTCGCTGGCCGAGGAAAGTGCTTCCTTTCAGCATCTCCCATGAGAAGTTGTCGATTTTTTTACGGGAAACGAGAAACGTTCCGTCTGTTTGGGTTAGCTGCCCAACCTTAACTTTTAAACAGGTTCGGTTTACTTCAACGTGTAATCAAGAGAGATTTTCTTACCCCTTCCTTTCTCTCTGTACATCACGATTTTTTCAAAGATGCTAAAGAGAAGCTCTTTTTTCGTAAAATCGTCCGCTTGTTCGAATTGTTGTTTAAAATCGGTCATCTTGCTTATTCGATTATATTTCTCCTCAATGGACTCTTTCTCCTCTAATTCACATTCGCTTAATGTTTCGTAAATTTCTTTTTCTTTCTCGTTTAATTCATTAATTTTTGCGAATAGCTCCTCTTTCGGAATCGGATTGTTATCGTCCATGTATAAATCATACCATTTTTCTTTTTGTCGTTTTATCTTTTCCAGCTCTTTTGTTAGGGCGGAAGCGTCGATTGTTTTTGGCTCGTCGAACTGGTGAGAAAACTTAGACATAAAATATTCTTTCGATGTGATAAGTTGTTGAACCTCAGCAAGTAACGACTCTAAAATATTTTTCTCGTGTGTAATTCGGTTGCACTTTAAGCAGCGATAGTACGTTTTTTGCTCGCGTTTATCGAAAGAACCTTGCATTTTATGCCCGTTACAATTTCCACAATGCAAAAGACCAGTTAAAATGAATTTCCCGACTCTTTTTCTGTCTACACTCCTGTTGTTTTTTTCTTTTTGAACTTTCCGAAATAAAGCCTCGCTGACGATAGGCGGATGATTGTTTAGTACGACTTTATTTCCCCATCTATATGTGCCGATGTAGATGTCATTCGTTAAAATATCGCGTATCGAATTGTGATTCCACTCTTTCGCGATTCGAGGTTTGATTCCTAATTCGTTTAGACGATCTGCAATACTTCGGTATCCATACCCGTCGCAATACATGCGGTAAATCATCCGAACGACATTCGCTTCATCCTCGATAATCGTACAATTAAAATCTTTATCAAATTTATATCCGTACGGAGAATGTCCTCCAGGCTTCTTCCCTTCATCAATCATTTGCTCGATGCCGAATCTCACGCGCTCGGCAAGATTTTCGCGTTCCCATTGAGCTAATGCGGCAACAAGAGTGATGAATAGCCTCCCCATCGCCGTGGAAGTGTCATATACCTCGGTCGCCGAACGAAACGCCACATTGTACTTTTCGAACGTCTGGAGCAACAAATACAAGTCCAAAACAGATCGTGTTAGGCGGTCTAACCGATACACCAATACAATGTCGATATTCCCTTTCTTTATATCTTTCAGCAGTTGTTTCATTTGCGGACGCTCCAGGTCTTTTGCAGACCATCCTTCTTCGATATACTCCTGCACAATCTCCCATCCTTGGCTCGCACAAAACGCGCGAAGCCGTTCCCGTTGAGCTGGGATAGAAAAGCCTTCTTTCGCTTGCTCGTCTGTACTTACTCTGGCGTAAATGGCGACTTTCATTTGGTTGCCCTCCTTTGAAAAAAACAAATTCCGTGCTAACAAAAATAGAGCGCTCATGCCGAGCGCTTTATAAGAGATAACATATGTCATTTTATTGTGTACATTGTATGGAATCATTAATGAACCACTTCGTTTACACTCTCGATTGGGAATGTAAAAGGCCAAGGCATATTCTTGAGTTCATTTTTTCTTTTCGAGAAATCCAAAATCGTTACACCTGTTAGTACATCTGTTTCCATGTCGTAGCGAATGTATACCCCATCTTCAAAATCTTCTGCATAGGAAGGGCGCGGTTCCCCAAACGAAATATACAAAACATCACATTCTTCATCGTAATGAATCTTTACTTGTTCTTTCATAAATAACCGTTCCCTCCTTTTCCGCGTTGATTTTCTTTTGAAATAATCCAGTTACCACATATCCGTATTCCGTTGAAGTATGGTCAACTACTGTTTTTATATTTAAAAGCGGGTAAGTAGCCATATCACTTTTCCCAACATACAACCAGCGATTAGGGTTTTGTTTACTTTGTATGATGAGATGAGGATTTTCAACAGTTTCTTTCATGGCATGCTCGTTCCCCTGCATCTCTGGGTGATGATCCAATATATGCTCTTCGAAACGAGACTTCTCTAAAAACACTCGTTTACCGTATGGATCCTTAGTATCAAATATATATACACTAGTTGTTGAAGATGAATGTTTTTCCTGCATTAATTTTTTACATCCCCTTCACCAAGATTAATTATCCCTCTTTTTTGAAGTTCTTGCAATTGTTCTGGGGAAGGTGGATTAGGAATGGAACCAAAAGTTTCTTCATAAATACGAACATGATCTAATAAAAGATGTGCAAAAACTTTGGCGTGTTGTGGACTCATAAAGATTCTGATGTTGTCCTCTTTAGTGTTATCAGGGTTTAAAATAGAAAACTCCATGACCATATCGTATAATTGCAGAGCCATTTGTACATTATTTGCGTAGTAAGTTTTCTTTTCCATAATTATTCCCCCTGTTAGTATGATGTATTATAGATTTTTCTATAAAAAAAAGTGATTTCCTTCAAATATTTTTAACGTAAAATTGAAAAAGAGCAACCATTTGCGTTGCTCTTTTAAATTTTTGACGTCAAAAATTTAACACTACTTTTTTTAACTTTCCAATGATTCGAACGTTTTTCATGTCACTCTTTTGCAAAACGATCGGCTGATACTTCGGATTTTCGCTTTGCAAAATAATCGTTCCGTTTGTCTTGTACACTCGCTTCAAGACAATTTCATCGTCGATTAAAACCGCGGCAATCTCTCCACTTTCCACGTCCTCTTGCCTACGAATCAGCAACAAATCGCCGTCCATGATTCGAGCGTTTATCATGCTGTCGCCTCTCGCACGCACGAAAAAGTATTCGCCGCCGTTCAACCAACTCGTTGGCACTTCTTCATACCCCTCAATCTCTTGGTATGCCAGCACCCCGTTGCCGCAACTAACTGCGCCGACGATCGGGAGTTTGGTCAACTCTTCAACTGGCTCAACTATATCGGTTCCTTCATACAATAAAGCTGGATCAATGCCAAGCGCATCAGCAATTGCAATTACACGATCGTTTATGATTCTTATTTCTCCAGTTTCATATCGCCTTATTGTCTTTTTAGTTAAACCGACTCTTCTGCCTAATTCTTCAGCACTTATTCTTTTTAGCTTTCTGTATTTCTCAATGTTTTTTCCTATTATCTGATAGAAATCATCCACCGTTTTATCACCTCCTTCTCAAAAACTATTATAGACGTTATAAGACACTTTGAAAATGTTTTTTATAAAAAAAGTGTCTTTTTTTGTTGACTTATATTTTTAGAGATGATATTATCAAAGTGTCATATAAAGACACTAAGAAACGGAGGTGATAACGTGAATCTCCATTTATCCCCAAAAGCTTTGCGTGTCAATAAGGGTATGACTCAAAAAGAAGTGGCAGAATATCTAAATTTATCTCTTACTCAATATAAGAGACGCGAAAATGGGGAAACTCGATGGTATGCTGACGAGCTTTATCGTTTAGCGAAACTTTATAACGTCAATATTTCAGTTTTTTTTCCTGAAAAAGTGTCTTAAAAAGACACATAATAAGCAAAGGAGGACGTGGATGAACCAGTTAGTTTTCATTGAAAGCAATCGAGTTGTTACGGACAGTTTGACTGTCGCGGAAGTGTTTGGAAAAGACCACAGAAATGTTGTACGTGATATTGATGTACAAATCGAAAAATTGAATGAAGCTGGCGAAGGAAAGTGGGGGGTGCTCAACTTTGAGCAGACCCACTACCAACACCCACAAAACAAGCAATGGTACAAAAAATACCTTCTCACCGAAGAAGCGTTCACGTTGGTAGCGATGTCGTATACGACGCCAGAGGCAATGAAAATGAAGGTGCGATTCATCGAGGAGTTTAAGCGTATGCGGGCGGAGCTGGAGAAGCAGAAACAGCCGTTCAAGCTACCGACAACGTACAAAGAGGCACTATTGCAATTGGTTGAGCAAGTGGAGAGAAACGAACAGCTGCAACTGCAAAACGCTCAAAAAGACCAAATCATCAAAGAGTTACAGCCGAAAGCGACCTATTATGACTTGGTGTTGCAAAACAAATCGCTCATTTCCATTAGCAAGATCGCGAAAGACTACGGCATGAGCGCAGTAAGAATGAACCAACTATTGCATCAGCTCGGCATTCAGTATAAACAAGGCGATTGCTGGTTGCTTTACTCCAAGTACCAAGATAAAGGCTATACGCAAAGCAAAACACACGCGATCGATTCGGAAACAAGCAAAATGCACACGTACTGGACGCAAAAAGGAAGACTGTTCATTTACGAAATGTTGAAAAACAAACTTGGCATTCTTCCTCTCATTGAGAGGGACGAACAAACCGCGTGAAAGGGGGTGAGAAAAATGACAAAAGAGCAAATCGCGTCTTTAGTTGAACAACTCCAAGGGCTTAAAAAATACGAATGGGAAAAAATTGCGCGACAAGTCAACCTATATTTCGCGTTAAGAGCCGCCAAGCTGGAGCTTGACGACTCTGAGGAACTGAAAAGGCAACTTGAAATTGAGTTTAACTTACGACGTTATTAGGACGCCATCATCAAGACTGAATAACTTTATTCACTAACAATTTGAATAAAAATAGGGCTGATTCGATAGTCTTTCCCTTTGTAGTGAATGGTCACATAGTCCAATTGGTACATGGTATGTTCGTCTTTTGTATCGGGGCTCCAAATCTCAGCGTTTTCTTCCCACCAAACGGAAGGGCTGACCATACGAGAACCCATTAAGCATGTATCATCGGACGAGAGATCGACCCATTCGCCAAGAAGATTGGCATATATCTTCTTCAAGCTTTTCCACCTCCTTTCTTCGAGTTAATTCGACAAAGGGGAGGAAAATCCTGCAATAACAAACGGCGCGAAAGGGGGTGAGAGGAACGAAAGACATGATTACACCACCGAACGAAACGCTCGCAAAAGCAAAAGAACTTTTGCGATTCGCCTACGAAAAAGGATGGGACGAAGAAGACCTTTACGTTATCGCAAAGATCATCCTCGCCCATTATGAAGAATGAGAGAGGGGGATACACATGAACAACCAAAGAGAACAAGCGTTCAACGACTTGGTAACGTACATTTGCAAACAGTGTCAGGAACACGGTTTTACATTAAAGGAACTCGAGAAAATACCGTCACTTGTCAAAAAATTTTATTACGATAATGCAATTCCTTATAGAGACAAGAGGGATTAGCTCCCCCTTTATCCGATGTGGCACTCAAAACTGCAGTGCCAACAACCATCGAAGTTCGTTTTTCCGGTTTCTCGTTTTACTCGCTCGATTGCAGATTTACAGTCGTTTTCGTACCCGATCATTATGCGGTTGTCATAGTTAGGTAAATAAGAACAATCTTCGCTGTGAACTTCGTGGTTTCCTTTATTATCAACATGTTTGTTGTAGTAATAAAACTTTGCCATTTTTTATCACCTCCTTCCATCGTCCTATTTCGACAAGAAGGAGAAAAAACCTGCAAAAGGAGGTGAGAAGACATGAAAGTATCCATTCAATTCAAGAATGCTGAAGAGTTCCAAGAGTTGCTTGAAAGAGCCGTCACTCTTTTAGAGCAACTACAGGAAACCCTTCAGCGAATTCACGAGTTTGAACCGGAATTCAACATAGATGCAAAGGAATTGGTTAAAAGATTTGAAAAGAGCTTAATTGATTCTATGAGTCAGTCTTATAAATATCTCTAAGTGCCTTTTCTAACAATTTGAACGTATAAACTCTGTTAATGGTCATCACTTTACCCATTAAATCAGGCAAGAGAGTTTCGAGTTGCTCAGAATTATTTAAACGTTTGTAAATAGGAGACAATTCTCGTTGAATGACTTCGTGAATCTCTCGGTCGACTTCTTTTGCTAGTGACATAAGGTCAATCTTTCGCATGGCTTCACCTCCCTTCCCCGCCAATATTCGACACGAAGGGAGGAAATTCCTACAAACTGACAGGAGGGAAATAAAATGTCGGAAATTCGAAATGTTGTACACGATGATTCGTCGCATACATCTCCTACAAAGGAGATGGTAAACGTGAAAAAACGAAAAAGAACGATGAAGCCACCAGAAGTAGTGGTACGGTGCGTGGGTGAACGGAAAGAGCCGTCAAAGGAAGCGTTAGATAACTTTATTGAAATTTACATCCGAATGGTCAAGGAAAATGAAAAGCGTAGAAAGCAAAAAGAGCAAGAAATGAAGGGGGATAACAATGAACATTAAACATATCTCTTTTGATGAGTTACCGTCTCTCATTCTTGATGAGATTCATGCTCGATACAAAGCTGTTCAGCCAATTGAAGCAAAAGTCATGGAGTTCGAGACCGTGTCAGAACCGATGTACACGATCAGCCTGCTCGACCTCAACAGAAACGTTATTGTTGAGATAGCGTACACTGGAAATCGACTTATGTACGAGAATAATTTGACGTTTTATACCGTGTTCAAGGCGATGGAGAAATACCCAGAACGGTTCGGGCTTCGATTCAAAGAGGAGTTGAACAAATGAACGTATTAGAAAAAGATCGCCAGTTGGCAGAGAAAATTATGGAATTCGGTGCGTTATGTTTACATCAAGCGCGGTTGGAATGGCTACACGATCAATTCGATGAAGCAGAGAAATGGGCGAAGGAATTTCTTCGCTGCAAGCGAGATTTGGACGAGCTTATCAGGCAGAAAAAACGGCATGACGAGCTGGTGCGGCTCGTTGAGACGATGAAGGAACGTGGGATAGATGTCATGCTTGTGATGAGAAAGGGGAATGAGGAATGAACGTGTGTTTTTCGGCTAGCCGTTTGATGAAAGTTTCAGAGGTTCGTAGATTGTGCAAGGAAATGCGTGAAAATCACCTACATCTCATGGTGATAGAGCGCCGTGCGAAACAAAAATTGCGTGAAATTCAGCAAGAAAAAACGGCCAGCGCGGCAACGCTAGCCTAACAACATCATTGTAATACACACATCATCATTGTACTACACGCATACCCGACAGGTCTAGTGCCTGTCGTCATGGCTAGGAACAATCGGGTTCTCTCCCGCCCGTTAATTGTTCTTAGTCATGACGATGCGCACTAGCGCATCCATGCTAAACGAAAGGAGGAACAGAATGAGCCGCAATTCGTTACGGAAGGAGGCACCGATTGAATACGACCGAATCGGTCGAATGAAGTACCATCCGAAGTTTCATAAAAATCATGGTAAACCGTTCAGCGAATCGGATCTTGAGTATTTATGCAAGTTTTACGACGTAGACGGAGCAAAACTAATTGCAATGGCGCTTGGCAGAACGGAAGCTACCGTTCGTTCAAAATTAAGCAACCTGAAAAAACGCGGACTCTTTGAGTATTACAAAAGCCTAAATAAGTATTGGGTGTGAGGGGGGATAATGGTGCAAATAAAACGCTGGGGCATCGACGTGCTAGGGGATGAAATTTTTGAAGACGACATTGTTTTAGAGTTTCCTAACGGCGATATCGTGTTGGCCGAGAACATTTATGAGTATGCGATGCGTATATTCGGCGCAAAAGAATTTGTGGCGAAATAAAAAGAGCTTCGCCGAAAGGCAAAGCACTCCAAGTTAGAACACACTACTATTTTATCAAACAGGAGTGCGATATGACAGAAAAAACGATTGAAAACCAAATCAAACGGTATTTAGATCGACTAGGCGTTTGGTATATGAAAGTGCACGGTTCGATGTACCAAAAAGCAGGGGTTCCTGACATCATCGCTTGCATTGACTCAGTATTCGTAGGCATCGAAATCAAACGCCCGGACGGAAAAGTATCAGCGTTACAACAACTCAACATTGATGAGATTAACAAAAATGGGGGGTGTGCGTTTGTCGCTTACAGCGTCGAAGACGTACAACGAAAGATTGCGGAATTACGACATGCTTTACAACTATCAAAAGGACACCTTGAACAAAAGTAAGCCCGACTGGTTATATGCCTTGGATACAGGAACAGGAAAGACCATTCTCTCGATCCATCATTATCTAAAGCATTATCAAGGCGAACCATTATTAATTGTTCAACCTCCGGCAAAATTGCGTGAAGGTGGATGGAGCCGCGAAATTCAACGTGTGGCAGACTACTACAACATTTTTATTACATACAATGAACTGTCATACGGAAAAATCGCAAAAGATTGGCATTTGTATAAAGGATACTTTGTCATTTTTGACGAGTGTCACTATATCAAAAACGTATCAAGCCAACGAGGAAAAGCTGCGTTGGCTCTGACAAAGCTATCGACTCATTTTGTTTTGCTTTCGGCGACACCTTCAAGCAACGGCTGGATTGATACAATCAATTACTTTCTGATGTTTCGTTTTTACAAAAACAAAACGGAGTTTTTGAAACGTCACGCAATTTATGAAACAAAGCATTTTGGAGATCGGTCTGTCAAAGTCATTAGTGGTTGGAAAGAACAACAGCATTTAAAAAATCTGTACCAAAGCGTGTCTACGAAACTATCAAAAGAGGAATGTCTTGATTTACCACCATTGGTATTCGAAGACGTGCACTTCCAGCCATCGAGAGAGTATAAAGTCATTCAAAAAGACAGAGTGTTGGAAACAAAAGAAGGAAAAATCGCATTTGATACCATCATGAAGCTGCAACACGGGTTGCGATTTTATGCGAATCAAAAGGACAAGCTAGCCTACACCGAGATGTTAGCTGAAAGCACCGTAGAAAACATCGTCATTTTCTACTACTACCAACAAGAAAAAGAACAGCTTGCTCAATTATTACAAAAAACAAAAACCATCTACGAAGTGAGTGGGAAAATCAACAAATTGCCTTCTCGCGACGAGTGGATAAACTTAAAAAACACGGTCACTTTCGTGCAGTACCAAGCTGGTGCTGCGGGTATTGAATTGCAATACGCCAACATTGTTGTTTTCTATACGCCGACATACAGCTATCAAGACTACGACCAAGCTCTTGGACGGTGTTATCGTAATGGCCAAACTAAAAAGGTTACAGTCTATCGATATATCACCAAAAACAGTATTGAAGAAGCTGTATACGAAGCGTTGGCAGCAAAGAAAGACTTTACGGAAGAGCTATTTAAAAACTTTATAGGAGCGTGAGAGAATGTTTGGTCAAAAAGATGTGAATGTCGTTCAGCATCGCGATAAATGGGTTGGCGGATCCGATGTTCCAGCCATTCTTGGGATCAGCAAATACAAAACGCAGTTTCAGTTAGCGAAAGAAAAAACAGGCATTGAGCCGTCAGACTTCAAAGGAAATGAGTATACAGCATACGGAAACGCGCTAGAGCCGCAAATTCGCGAGTATATTAACGCCATTAACCAAACAAATTTTCAACCAGCAACAAAAACAGATGTAGAGCGTGGAATTCGTTCGAATACAGACGGATATGACCAAGAAAATCAATTGATTTTAGAAATCAAAACGCACGGCAAAACACCAGATATTCGTTCATACGAAGCACAAATGCAACTGTATATGTATCAGTTTGGTGTGGAATATGGATGGCTCGCGCTTTATGAGCGCCCAGACAATTTTGACGTAGAATTCGATGCGGATCGATTACAAATCAAAGTTGTTCATCGCGATAATCAATATGTGCAGCACATTTTAGATGCGATTGAATCGTTCTGGATTCGTTGCGAATACCTTAAAGAAAAGCAAGATATGACTGAACAAGAGTTTATGTCTGTTGGCCAAAACGAACTAACCATCGTCGCGCAACAAGTAGAAAAGCTAGAATTGCAGCTCTCTAACTTTAAAAAGTTAGAAGAGCAGTACAAAGCCATGAAAGACAAGCTGTATCAGCTCATGGAAGAATACGATGTTAAGAAATGGGAAACCGACCGTGTAGTAATTACGCGCGTACTTCCCGGAAAACGCGAGTCGTTTGATAGCACACGCTTCAAAAAAGAGCATCCAGAACTCGCGCAACAATATATCAAAGTCAGTCCAACGGCTGGCAGTGTCCGAATCAAATTAAAGGAGGCAAATTAAGATGGGCTTACTACCGAAAAATCAACCAAAGAAAACGATTGATACACCGCGCAACTTTTTCATTTGGGGTCAAACAATGCACGGGAAGTCATACTTGGCTTCCCAGTTCCCGAACCCAGTCATTTTCAATACAGACGGGAACGCAGACCAAATCGAAACACCGAGCATTAACTTAAAAAATGAACGTGACGCGAAAACAGGACAAATCAGTTTTAGCGTCATCAATCAATTAAACGAACTGATCAAAGAACTAGAAACCACTGAGCATGGCTTTGAAACAGTCGTCATAGACGTCATTGACGATGTAGTAACGCTAATCGAACAGGCTATTTGTGAAGAACACGGTGTGCAATATATCGGCGACATTCCGTATGGAAAAGGATTTGGGATTTTTAAATCGATTTTTACCGCACTTGTCGTCAAACTCAAAGCCTTACCGATGAATGTCATTTATATTTCGCGCTATGCAACTGTTACGGAAAACAACATTGAAAAGCCTGTACCGTCTCTCAGCGTGAAACACTTGAATACAGTCAACGGCAACTGCGACATGAACATCTTGTGCCAAAAAATTGGAAAAAACTATATTCGCAGAGCCGTCGATCGTCGAAAAGCCTACCAACGTGAATGGATTCAAGACGAACGCATTTTGGCCATTCTCGATACAGTCATCGGTGCTTTTGACAAACCAACGCAAACAAGCAAAGAAGAAGCGAAAAAGATTGTGGAACAGCTAGAAAAGCAAGAGGAGCAAGCAATGCAAGCAAGCGAAGCAGAGCAAGCGCCGAAACCGCGTACAGCTGCTCCGCGGCCACCAAGAGTGAAGTAATGCAATTAACTACTTTAACTAATTAACAAGCTAAACAGGAGGTAATGAATGATGAATTTAAAAGAACTCGCACAAAAAATGTTAAACGAAGGATTCAATCCGCATCAAACCAACGTGGATGATAATGGCTATGACAACCTTCCAGATGGCATTTATGATGCCGTCTTGGAAGACGTGCAGTTTCGCGTGAACGACAAAGGAACAGAATGGCTCTCGTTGACATTTTCAATCATCAATGAAGGCTATGAAAACCGCAAATATTTTGCAAACTACTGGCTCACCGAAAAACAATTGGAACAAAACATTAAAAAGCTTTGGGGACATGCAGCACAAGTATTTAATGTGGAGTTGACCGTGGACGACATCGCGAACATTGAAACAGCTGTCGTGGAAAAGCTACAAGAAGCATTAGGTACACACGTAGAGCTTGAACTCAAAACAAGTCGATATAAAGACAAACGCACTGGGGAAATGAAAGAGTTTCAGAACTTCAAATTAGCGTCAGCAGACATCCCGTTTTAATGGTGATGTAAATGTTCACATTCTACGATATCGAAGTGTTTCGTTATGATTGGATGGTGGTCCTCGTGAACGAGGGCCACGTCATCCGCATTCATAATGATACAGATAAGCTCCGCAACAGCTTATCTACATCTAGCATATTCGTCGGATATAACAATTATGCCTACGATGACATTATTTTAGCTGGGTTGTTAACTGGGAAAGATCCATACGAATTGTCGCAAAAGTTGATTCGTGGTGAAAAAGTCAATGCCACACTTGGCTATCTCACATTAGATGCAATGCAAGAAATTAACGGGGTGTCATTAAAAGAAGTCCAAGCGAATATGGGGCTTGATATTAAAGAAACGCCGATTGATTTTGATATTAATCGTCCACTAACGAAAGAAGAAGTAGAGCTAGTATTTCAGTATTGCGAAAACGATGTCCGAACAACAAAAAAAGTGTTCGAACTGCGAGAAGACTATTTTACGAGTAAGTTTGAAATTGTGGATGCTTTTAAGCTTCCAGTGACAGCTGTGAAGAAAACAAAAGCGAGTCTTTCGGCATCCGTATTAAAGACGAAACCAAAAAAGCTTCCCCGTGACCGATTGCATCTAGAATTTGATCAGCGTCTCAAAAGAAAAGAATTGCCGCGCGAAGTGATTGCTTTTTATGAAAACATCAAGAAACGATACATACAAGGAGAAGATCACGATGCGCTGGAGAAAGAAAAATTAGAAATCGAGATTGCCGGCATTAAGCATACGTTTGGTTTTGGAGGTGTGCATGGGGCGATTGAAAATTTTCGTCATACGGGACAGATGATGCAAATTGACGTTTCGTCTTACTTCCCGTCGCTGATGATTAACAATCAATTTATTAGTCGGCAAGCCGAAAGCCCTGAACTTTTCACACGCATTTACGAACAACGTTTGGCGTTAAAGAAACAAAACGACCGAAAACACGAAATCTATAAAATTGTGCTTAACAGTGCCTTTGGCGCAATGAAATCAGAGTATAATCCATTATTCGACCCGAAACAGTTTAACAACGTCACGATGAACGGTCAGCTCATTTTGACGCACCTTATCTTGCTTCTTGAACCGTTCGCGAAGCTGATTCAGTCGAATACAGATGGAATCATTATCGCTTACGAAGACGGTATGAAGGACATGATTTTAGAAATCATTCGCCGATTTGGCGAACAGTATCAGCTGTCGCTTGATGTAGATGATATCCACAAAATTGCACAACGAGATGTGAATAATTACGTTGTGCAATACACGGACGGAACGATTAAAGCGAAAGGAAGAATGTCGAAATATCAAGGTGGTGATTGGGAACGCAACAGCCTTCATATCGTTGATAAAGCGCTTGTGAATTTTTATATGTACAACATTCCAATTCCAAAAACAATCATCGAGGCTTGGAAAAATAATCAGCTTGACTTATTTCAAGTGATAGCGAAAGCAGGCAAGTTTGATGGGATGGCACATGAAGTAGAAGGGAAAATGGTACCATTGCAAAAAGTCAATCGTATTTTTGCGACCAATCAAATTCATTACGGCGGTGTCTATAAAGTTCGCGACCATAAGTACTATAAAGTGCCGAACACAAGCGAACGGAGTTTTGTTTGGAACGGAGAAATCAGCGAGATGAACAAAAAGCTCATCGATATCAATTATTACATTAAGCTTGTGCAAAGCAATGTATTTTAGGGAGGTTATCATATGAACGTTCAAATTACTTTGTCAAATGGCGAAAAAAGTGCACGTTTAAAGATCGAAAATTTCCCAGTTGAATCATTTGAACGCTTGCTGAACAAAACGCTCGATTTTTTAGGGCTTCTCAATCATGGAAGCAAGACAGGAGAAGTGGCCATTAAACCTAAAATCGAGATTAAAAATTTCAAAACAACCGAAATCAAAATGAAACCAATCACTGTAAACGAAGACGTGATCTCGTTACTTCCAGAACCACTCCGCGATTGGTATCGTGATCAAGAGCAGAAAGCAGCACAAGAAGGAAAGCCGACGTTCCATCTCACCGGAATCAAGATCAAGGACGGCATCCCTCACTACAAAGTCTTTTACGAGTGCCCAAACTGCGGATTTAAGGGCGTGAGATACGAAAAAGAAGGTGTGAAAGAAGTAGAGTGTTACCAATGTGCTGCACCTGTCGATGTGTTCCCGACAAAAGGCGAGTTTCCGAAACGGGATAAGTTTAATAACTATTTTACGAGTGCAAGAGAGGAGTAAAAATGACAAAACAAACAGTGTTAGAACGTCTAAAAAAACTAATTTCAGAGGCAAAGAGATATAGACAGCTTGATTCTTTTGCCGCAGGTCTAACGACGTAACTATTCAGCCGTTACATAGAAAAAGTTTACGAGATCGGGTTTATTTCTGCTCCCCTTGTCTATACTAGTACCATCCAAGACAAGGGAGGTGAACACGATGGCAAACGTTGTTTTTGATTTTCAACAAGCGGTCTTTACACTCGAAAGCATGGTCGCAAAAATCGAGCGCCAAGCGCAAACCATCGAAAAACTCATCAAAGAAAACGAGCAGCTAAGACAAGAAAACCAACAATTAAAAGCACGTATTGCAGAATTAGAAGCCCGTACGAAAAAAAACAGTACGAACAGCCACTTACCGCCGTCCTCTGACCGGTTTGTGGCGAAATCCCCTTCTCGCCAACCGTCGGAGAAACAGCCGGGAGGGCAACTAGGGCATCGAGGAACGACGCTCCGCCAAGTACCGAATCCTGACCATCGAGTCCTTCACCGCGTGACCAAATGCAAAGGATGTGGTCACTCTTTAGAACATGTTGCTCCGCTTCAAGTAGACATTCGCCAAGTGTTCGACCTCCCAGTGGTTCGAATGGAAGTGACTCAACACGAACGGGAAGTGAAGGGGTGTCCGAAATGTCATCTCGTCCAGCAGGCAGAGTTCCCTTTTTATGTCACGAATCATGTCCAGTACGGACCAGCCATCACTTCCCTTGTTTTATACTGGAATCATGCGCAGTTGATCCCGTGCGAGCGTGTCACGGAGATGGTCAAAGCGTTAGTGGGCCATTCAATCAGTGCAGGCACAGTCGTGAACATGACGAGACGGTGGCTCCCTGTGTTAGAAGCAGCGCTCAAAGAGATCGAAACGGCGTTGCTAACCTCCAGCACGTTGCACGTCGATGAAACGAGCCTGCGTGTGAACAGAAAGAACCAATGGGTGCATGTGGCTTCCACTGCCAAGGTCACACGATACGGGCTTCATCGTTCCCGTGGAAAGCAAGCGACGGACGACATCGGGATCTTGCCACGGTACAAAGGAACGATGGTACACGATGCGTATTCGGTGTACCCGATGTACACAGAGGCGAGCCATGCGCTTTGCCACGCCCATCATCTCCGGGAGCTTCGGGCATATACGGAACTTTACGGCCATTCATGGTCGAAAGAGATGACCGAAGCACTGTTGGAGATGAAACAGGCGGTGGAGAAAGCGGGCGGAGCTCTACCGGAAGAGGAAGTCCGGTATTGGGAAGCAGTGTACGACCAGCTTCTAGCGAATGGTCGACAAGAACTCGATGAACGTTGCCGACAAGGCAACCATGAAGGCGTCCGCAACGCGCAAAATTTCATCCAGCGCCTGGAAAAGCGCAAGCAAGAAGCGCTTCTCTTCCTGCGAAAGAAAGAAGTGCCGTTTGACAACAACCAAGCCGAGCGTGATTTGCGGATGGTGAAAGTCAAACAAAAAATTTCCGGAACGTTTCGTCAGGAAGACGATGCCGAGGCTTTCTGCACCATTCGCAGCGTCATTTCTACCCTGCAAAAACACGGAAAGCCGGTTTGGGAATCGTTGCAAAGACTTCTAAGTGGGGAGTCTCTCCAAACGATTCTCCATTCCTCCTAGGGCATTTTCGATACTGGAAATGCCCTATTGGTGCTGGATTCTGAAAATCTCACTAGTATTGGGCTGAATGGATACCTAACGACAGCGATGGAAATACTCGAGGGCGAGGAGATTGAAAAACTCGAAACGATGTTTCGTATGCAACAAGCATTAGACGAACGTATCATTACCGAGCGCAACATCGATAAAACACTCGACGAGTGGGTGGTCGCTATCACGATCGCAATGGAAAGTGAAATTGATGAAATACGTCGAGAAGTCAACTGGAAATGGTGGAAACAAGAGAAGCAAATTGATTTGTGTCGATTGCAAGAAGAAGTGATTGACCTGTGGCACTTCTTGTTGTCTTTGTCCCGAATGGTCGGATTGACACCAGAAATGATTTTTGAGAAATACATGAGCAAAAACAAAGTTAACCACCAACGTCAAGACGGTGGTTATTAATGAAGCGTAAACGAGAAAGGGAGAGCTCATCTTCTCCCTTTCACCCAGAAATCATAGCAGCGTGGAATAAAGGGTTTGAAGCAGGAGCGAAACGACAAAATGAACTGGACACAAAAATTATGTTAGAGTGGCTCAAATCGTTAGAAGAAATCGCGGGAATTGGACCGAAAACTGCACAAAAGATTCGAGAGCATTGCTTGGGATTTATACAAGCAAAACACCAAGGCAGGTGACAAGATGATTAAATACATCGAGTTAGATGGGAAAGTGCCGAAGCATTCCCTTGACATCTTTAGCACAACGCACGAACACTATGAAGACGCGGCTATCTTGCTTAACAGCTCGATCGTCGTTGTCGATTTTGACGAACGAAATGAGGCGATTGAAAAACTCTTTCGCCTCTTTCCCACTTTACGAGTCGAAAGCAGTCGCGGTTGCCATTTATACTACCAGAAACCGAAAATCTTAATCAAAAACTGGACCGGCAAATTAACGGTCGCGGGCATGTCAGTGGACTACAAAACAGGGAAAAAGTCCATCGCTGTCATTAAACAAGATGGTAAATTGCGACCGATGCAAAATGGGCATTTTTTAGACGATTTTAGCGCACTTCCGACGCTCCCGGTATATTTATACCCGATGCACTTAAAACAGGTGTTAACGGGGCTCGTAGAAGGGCAGGGACGTAATTCAGCATTATTTACACACTTGCTTACAGCGAAAGAAATGTATGAACTAGATGATACATTCGTCGAGGAATTGGCACATTTTATTAACGATCTTGTGTTTGGTGAACCGTTAAAAGAAAAAGAGCTCGTTCCACTGATTGAATCGGTGAACCAAACCTATGAGAAAAAGAAAAAAGGACAAGCCGTTCAATTTTTGAACGAAAAAGATATCGTCATGACAAGTGAAGTGCTTGTCGGTCGGCTAGATATTAAATACTATCAACAAAAACTATATTTTAAGCAAGACGATCATTACGTATGCAATGACAATAAACTACTACGTGAAATTGACAAGCTGATTAAACTGAAACCAAACCAACATAAACAGCTGATAGAACTGTTTAAAATCAAGTCCGAATACATCGAAGAGCAAGACTTCCCGATCAAGCTGCCAGGCGGCTATATTATCGACGACGGCGAAGTAATTGAAGCCGATTATGGATTTACTCCGTATTATTTAGACGTTCAATACCAAGAAGATGCGTACGATAAGCATGTAGATCAGTTTTTAGACTTTTTTACGATGAACCGAAAAGACTTGCGCATGGTCATTGAAGAAATGTTTGCCCATATTCTTATGACGCATTCGTTCCCACACGTCGTCTTTTTCTTTCAAGGACATAAAGGGAACAATGGGAAAAGTACATTTTTGAAAATGATTAGTGAATTTGCAGGGGAATTAGCGTCACAACTGACGCTAAATGACTTTAACGATGCGACAAGCGTGGCGTTTTTAGAAGGCAAGCTCGTAAATATTGGCGACGACATCGACGCAAGCTACATGGAACAGTCCAAAAATTTTAAGACGCTTACCTCCGGCGACCCGATCATGGTTCGCCCGATTTACCAACAACCGTTTAAGTTGAAAAATCGAGCGACGCTCATTTTTACATGTAACGACATGCCGACCTTTAAAGACAAGTCTGGCGGTATCGCTCGGCGCGTGGTCGTTATCCCTTGCGACAATCATGTGAAGCGTCGCGACTTGGATTTAGATCGTAAATTGTCATCTCCGAATGCAAAAAGTTATATCTTACGTTTAGCGCTTGAAGGGATTCAACGTATTAAAGCGAATGGCGGAAAATTAACCGAAAGCTTAACGATTCAAGCGAAAACGAAAGAGTATTTTATTGCGAGTGATAATGTACTAGCATTCGAGAGTGAAAATCAGCATGTGATTTTGAATCGTCCAGCAAAAGATGTGTATAACGCGTATGTCGCCTTTTGTTTCGAAAATGGATTGCGAGAAGTCGGAAAAGTGGAATTTGGGCGGAGATTAGCAAATGTGGGGTATGAAAGTAGAGTAAGAAAAATAAACGGGAAGCCGATTCGATATTATCAAAAGGTTACAGATATGGTTACAGATCAATGAAACATCTGTAACCTTTCGCCTTCTTTAAAAACCTTGATATTTCAATACTTTTAACCTTTTTTACATATAATGGGGTTACACTTCCAAAATTTATCTGTAACCTTTATAATTATTGATATATCAATATTTTTTCTTATTTTTTTATTAAGGTAACAGATAAATAGAGAAATAAACTTTAAAAAAAATATAACTTCAAAAATCGAAGATAAAAAAATAAAAAGTTTTTGTGAGAGTAATCTGTAACCGTAAAAATGAATATCTAAAACTATTGATATACCAACGTTTTTGAGGGTTACAGATGTTTTTAAAACTATCTGTAACCACTCACACATACACAGGAGGCATCGGATGGATGAACTCTTGCGAGAATATAAACAAACGTTGAAAGAAACAAAAAAACTCCTAGAAAAAGCATCGGATGAAGATAAAAAGATAATCAAAGGGATGATTTCGGACCTTGAATTTGTGATTGAATGGCTCACAATCGGCAGATACCCTGGTCATAAACGAGGTATCGAGCGACGTGCTGCCTATCGACGCGAAAAGTTATTCGACCCATTGCTTATGCAAAAGTATTTTCGTTCCAGTGAGCCTATTTATAAATGGGACGACCACGAAAGAGAAAGTGTCATTACGAGTTGGGATCGGGAACGTATTGAGGATGCTTTATCGGTGCTTACAGAGCGAGAAAAAGAAGTATATCTGATGTCGCGTGGATATTGCCTAACATATAGTGAGATTGCAAATTATTTGTGTATCTCTTCAAGCAGCGTCCAGACGATGATTGAACGGGCGGAGAAAAAAATTAAAAAACGTATAAATGAAAGCCTCTTCTGCTTATGCGGATGAGGCTGTTTTTGTGCTTTTTTGTCGTGTAAATGCCACTAATATGTAGAACGGCGATTTCCTCCTTTCATGAGTGCCTAGTCAAAAGCTAGGCGCTTATTTTATTCAAGAGGTGATGAGGATGTATAAATTAAGCGACCATTTATCGGACGATGAGATAAAAAAATTAAAGGCGAAAAAGAAAGAAAAATTGTCGATGCGCGATGTGATGGAGTTAATGGGCGTGAAAAGAGATACGTATAAACGAGTAAGAGGAGCGATTCGCAGAAAGTGAGGGAGGTAGGTGAGATGTAGATGCGGAAGTTGACAGAAAAGCAGAAACGATTCGCCGATTACTACATCGAGCTTGGCAACGCAGAAGAAGCAGCAAAAAGGGCTGGATATAGCGCTAGAGGCAACACAACGAAGCTACTACAAAATACTACAATTAGAGAGTACATCCAGCAACGTTTATCCGAAAAAGACAAAGAACGCATCGCCTCGCAGGATGAAATATTAGCGTTTTTAACGAAAGTGCTTCGGGGTGAGGAAACGGAGAAAATACCGATGGCGGGAAAAGACTTTTTTGAATTAGTGGAAAATACTCCGAATATTAAAGACCGTATCAAAGCAGCTGAACTTCTCGGCAAACGCTTTGCGATGTGGACAGAGAGACAACAAGTCGACGCAAATTTTGGCGTTCAAATCATCGACGACGTTGGTGGGGCGGATGAAACAGATTAGACTTTCCGAAGTGTTTACGCCGACGTTCCAAAAAGTCTGGGCGCTTGTCAAAGAACAGCGTTATTTGCGTTATGTGCTTAAAGGCGGCCGCGCCAGCGCGAAGTCTACACATATTGCGATGATGGTGTTGTTGCTGGTTATGCGCTTCCCAGTGACCGCTTTGGTTGTTCGGAGGGTCGGGAACACGCTCGCAGATTCGGTGTTGGAACAGCTGAAAGAAGCGATGGAGATATTGGGTGTGACCGAGTATTTTCAGATTACGGTCAATCCGATGCGGATTACGTACTTGCCTAGAGGGAATCGAATTCTATTTCGAGGCGCCGATGACCCACAAAAAATCAAGTCGATTAAAGCATCGAAGTTCCCACTGGCGATTATGTGGATTGAGGAGTTGGCCGAATTCAAGACCGAAGAAGAAGTGTCTGTGATTGAAAAATCCGTGTTGCGTGGGCAGCTTCCGCCAGGAATCCGTTATACGTTTTTTTACAGCTACAACCCACCAAAGCGAAGACAGTCGTGGGTTAATCAAAAGTATGAGACGCAATTTCTTCCTGAAAACACGTTCGTTCATCACTCAACGTATTTAGACAATCCGTTTTTGTCTAAAGATTTCATCGAGGAAGCAGAACACACGAAACGAACGAATGAAATGAAATATAGACATGAATATCTAGGCGAGCCGATTGGAAGTGGTGTGGTGCCGTTTGATAATTTAGTATTCCGAACCATTACAGATAACGAGATTAAACGGTTCGATAACATCCGCCAAGGCATCGACTGGGGATATGGCGTCGATCCGTTTGCGTTTGTCCGTTGGCACTACGATAAAACACGGCGTATTATCTATGCCATCGATGAAATCTATGGCGTGAAGTTGTCGAATAGAGAAGCAGCCGAAAAAATCAAAATGAAAAACTATCATACGGAACCGATTATCGCTGACAGTGCCGAGCCGAAGTCAGTGGATGAGATGAAGAAAGAGCATGGCATTCCAAGAATTAAAGGTGCTAAGAAAGGGCCGGGAAGCGTGGAATACGGCGAAAAATGGCTCGATGATTTAGGGGCAATTGTCATTGATCCAAAGCGAACGCCGAACATTGCAAGAGAATTTGAGTCCATTGATTATCAAGTCGACGCAGACGGCAATCCGAAGCCGCGTTTGGAAGAAAAGAACGACCATACGATCGCAGCAACCCGCTACGCATTTGAAGATGATATGAAACGGCCGTCGGTGGCTATTTTGAAATAGGGAGGTGATCGCGTGCTGATTGAGGATTTATTCAGAGCGCCCTGGCATGAGCGAGCATTGGCGGAGTTGGCCAAAGGAATGATGACCGATGAACAGCTTTTGACGGCTGTGGTTAAAGATTGGGAAACGAGCGATAAGCGCAAACTGATGGTGCTAGGTGAGCGATATTATCGCACGAAAATGGACATCGAGAAGAAGCAGCAAGATATCACATGGCGTTCGAATCAGAAGTTGGCGCATGATTTTGTGAAGAAGCTCGTCAATCAAAAGGTCGGCTATTTGCTTTCGAAAGAGCCGACGATTGCGACAGAAAACGAAGAATACCGCAAAATCATGCAAGATATGTTTGATAAGCGTTTGTTAAAAGTAATTAAAAATCTCGGCAAAGAAGCGATCAATAAAGGGATCGCTTTTTTGTATGTGTACATTGACGAAAAAGGCGAGCTGTCGTTTAAAAAAATTCCGAGCGAGCAAATTATTCCTTTCTGGAAAGATAACGACCATGAAGAAATTGTGTCGTTTATTCGGGTGTATGAAGAAGTGGTGTACACGAACACACAAAAGCAAAAACAAAAGAAGGTCGAGTATCATCACCCGAAAGGAATTAAGTATTACGTCCTGCAAGCTGATTCACTTGTTCCAGACGTGTTGGCTGGGATAGAAACAAACTATCATTTCACCATCAACGAGAAGCCGTATCTGTGGGAGCGCATGCCGTTGATTGCGTTTAAATATAACGAAGAAGAGCAACCTCTCATCGATTGTATTAAGTCATTGATTGACGATTACAACTTACAGGCTTCCGTCAATGCAGATTTGTTGGCAGATATCCCGAATTTCATTTACAAACTTGTTAACTACGGGGGAACAAACCTACAAGAGTTTCTAAACGACCTTAACAGATACCGAGCTGTAAAACTCGATGTAGATGGCGATGTAGACAAGCTACAAGCCGATTTACAGACAGATGCAGTCGAAAAAGAATTATTGCGCATTCGCAAAGCTATCTATGAATTCGGCCGCGGCGTTGATACACAGGATGAGAATTTGGGCAACGCAAGTGGAGTGGCGTTGCGATACCGATACTCGGATTTGGATATGGATTGTAACATTCTCGAGACGGAATTCCAATCAAGTATTGAGCAATTAATTTGGTTTATCGACCAATACTTGCTGATGACCGGAAAAGGAGATTTCACGAATGAGCCGATTTCGATTATTTTTAATCGCGACATCATCATTAACGAGTCAGAGACCATTGCTAATTGCCAAGCTTCTGTTGGCATTCTCGATGACCAAACGATTCGAGAAAATCACCCGTGGTACACAGAACAAGTGGAAGAACGATTGAAAAAGCAACGGGAACAAGAACAGATGTACAACGGCTATCAGAGTGTGTTCCAGCAACAAAGGAAAGATGGGAACATGAATGAATAGTCGTCAATATTGGGAACAACGTGCGACACAAAGGGAACAGGAAGCGAAGTTAATTGTTGATAGATATTTAGCACAGATGCAGCAACGCCTGAAAGAGGCTCAACAGGACATTTTGCGGCAAATCGAAGCTTTTTACGCCCGATATGCCAGGGATAATCGGATTTCGATGCATGAAGCCAAACAAGTGCTGACGTCCCAAGAGATCAAGGAATTTCAACAAGTGGATCTTGCTCGTTTTCGTGCGATGGCGCTTGAAGGAAATCCGCAATACGAAAATCTATTGAATGCGATTAGTTATCGCGTTCGGATTTCGCGGTTAGAGCTGCTTTTAGCGCAAATCGAGATGACAATGCTACATCTATACGGCGGCAAAAACGGCTTGCAGGAGTACACTTACACCGGATTGGTCGATGTATACCAAAACTCGTATTATCACTTCATGTACGACTTTGCGATGGCAGGGATTCCAGCCGATGTTCAAATACTCGATGACAGCACGATGCGAGAAGTGATGTTGTATAACTGGAGTGGTAAAGAGTTTTCGGAACGGATTTGGGGACACGAGCAAGAAACGATGCAAAATATTCGAAAGTCGCTCGAACAAAGCTTTATCATTGGTCGCTCCATTGACAAAACAGCAAAAGAAATTGTGAAAGTGACAGACGTTGCATACTCACGCGCCGAAGCGTTGGTCAGAACGGAAGCGAGTTTCTTTCACAATTTAGCTGCACAAAATAGTTATCGCGACGCAGGGATGGAGAAATACGAGATTTTGGCCACGCTCGATATGCGAACATCGGATATTTGTAGATATCAAGATGGCAAGGTTTATAACGTCAAAGATTATAAGCCAGGCACGAATGCGCCGCCATTTCATGTACGTTGCCGAACAACGACGATTCCGTATTTTGATGAATCGGAATATACGAAAGGCGAGAAACGGCAGTCGATGAATGGGTTGGTGGATTCCGTTTCGTATGAAGAGTGGTTAAGTTCGATTCACCAAAAGAGCGACAGACTATACGTGCCCGAATCACAACGGGCATCTAAAGTGATTCCGAATATCGAACGTGCTATTTTCATTGACCAAAAGCTAACTAACTATGCTCTTGATAAAAATCACAAATCAGGAGGACCTAAAGCTGTTTTATTTGATGAGCTACTCGGGTATAATTTAAGTAACTGGCAGGATTTAAAAAACAACATTTTGAAAGAGCTTCCTCATAGTTTTGCACGATACAATGGTTCGAATAACCATGGTGATCTGTATGAATCCATTATGAAAATAAAAGGACCGACCGGTCGAGAAGCTTATGTTTTAGTTTCGTGGATTATTGGAAAAAGGGAAAAAGAACCAAGATTAACAAGTGCATATATTATTGATGAGAAAAAAGCAAAGAAGAAAATGGAGGGAGAAGAGAGTGATTGAGGAATTAGATGTTGTCAAATTAAAAGATGGCACGGAAGTAACCATTTTAGAAATTTTTGATTCGGAGCCGAAATATTGTTGTCAGCGTTCAGACGATGATGAGATAGTCTTTATCAATAGCCAAGACGTTTCTGAAATTACTTACAAATGCAAAAGCACTTAACCAATCAAAAAAGGTTACGTGCTTTTTTATTTTCTCGTCTTTTTAGCATTTGTAGACGTTAAAGAACAAAGCGGTTCGTGGCCGTAACCACGTTAAAAAACGTAACCAGAGGAGGAATACCATGAAACGCGAATTTCTTGAAAGTTTAGGTCTTGAAAAAGACGTCATTGACAAAATTATGGCCGAGCATGGGAAGTCGGTGGAAGCGCAAAAAGCGAAAGTAGACGACTTAAAAACAAGCCTCGACAACATGAAAAAACAGCTAGAACAGCGCGACAATGATTTAAAACAGCTAAAAAAGCAAGCCGAAGGGAACGAAGAACTACAAACGAAGCTTGCGGACTTAGAGAAGCGATATAAAGACGAGAAGGCGGCATATGAAGCAAAAATTAAAGAAACACAATTGAACAGCGCCATTAAATTGGCGATCAACGGGAAAGTACATGACGCCGACTTGGTTGCATCGCTTCTTGACAAAAATACAATCGAACTCGATGAAAATGGCAACATCACAAAAGGACTGGATGAGCAGCTGAAGGCGCTGCAAGAAACCAAGTCCTTTTTATTTGTGCCTGAAACCAACAACCAACCAAAAATTACAGGTATCAAACCAGCAGAGGGGAATCCGACTGGTGACGAACCAGAGGATCCGTTCTTAGCTGGGTTTAATTCTATTTAATGTACAGGAGGTAATGAACCATGCCAATTAACTATGCTGAAAAGTATGCACCGTATGTAGATGAACGTTTTAAAAAGCAGTCCCTTTCGAATGGGGCGGTGAATCAAGACTTGGATTGGGTCGGAGTCGAAACGGTGAAAGTATTCTCGATTCCAACAGTCCCAATGCAAGACTACACCCCGACGGGAATGAGCCGTTATGGGACGCCATCTGAATTGCAAAACAGCGTGCAAGAGATGAAAGTAACGCGCGACCGTTCGTTCACGTTCACCATTGACAACAAATCGAAACAAGATACGATGGGTGTCATGGAAGCCGGAAAGGCACTGGCGCGGCAAATTGACGAAGTGGTTGTTCCAGAAGTGGACATCTATCGTTTTGCCGTTATTTGTGCGAATGCTGGCACAACGGCGACGGCACCAATCACAAAGGACAATGCCTATGAAGCGTTCTTAGACGCAACGACAACGCTCACAGACTTAAAAGTGCCGTTAGTTGGTCGTGTAGCGTATATTGGTGCGAATTTCTACAAGCAAATTCGTTTAGATCCTTCTTTTATCAAAGCGTCTGATATCGCACAAGACGCTTTAATGAAAGGGCAAGTTGGTCAAATTGACGGTATTCCGTTGATTACAGTTCCATCTTCGTATTTACCAGCAAACGTTGAATTTTTCATCACACATCCAATGGCGACGGTCGCACCAATTAAATTGACCGACTACGTGACGCATGAAAACCCGCCAGGCATTAACGGTACGCTTGTGGAAGGACGCATTCGTTACGATGCGTTCGTATTCGAGAACAAAAAGAACGCCATTTACGTGCACAAAAAAGCGTAAGGGGTGACGGGATATGAAAAAATTTAAAAAAGGCGATGAAGTGTTAATCGCAACAAACGACGTACAAGAGGCTGCATTTAAAAACGCTGGATATGAAGAAGTGACGGAAGCAGAGGAGAAAAAGGGAACGAAAAAGACAGCAGAAAAGGCAGCTGAATAGCAATGACTGTTCTTGAAATTGTGAAAGCGGAATTAGAAAACCCGCCATCGGACGAACGCTTGATGATGTATATTGACAAAGTTGCTCAAGCGATTAAGACGTTTTGCAATCGTGACGATATCCCAGAAGAGTTGCTGTATGTGCATGCGGATATGGTAGTTGATTACATTCGGTTGAAGCAAAAAAATGAGCCCGACGCCGAGCCTGCTGTTCAGTCTATCAAAGAAGGCGACGTGCAAGTCACGTTTACGGCTCATGAAAAGAGCCAAGGTGAAACAGAAGTGGAAAGCGTCGCTCATTCATACAAGAACGCTTTATATAAGTTCCGAAAAATGAGGTGGTAGCATGCTGGTTCGGAACATCTTTCTCAAAGCCAAGCCCGCAGTCGAACGGCTGTATGACCGAACAGCTACCATCGAGCGATACGAAGTGTATCAGAAGCCGAATGGCGCCGACGGAATGCAATGGGTGACAAAGCACGAAAATGTGCCTTGTCGCCTTTCCACTGTCGGTATGCAGACGCTAAATAACGCTTCACAAGACGATGTAAACACCATTCAGTACGATGTCAAAGTTTTTTTATCTAGCAAAATTGACGTGCGAGCTGGCGATGTGTTTGTTATCGATGGAGTGCGCTACGAGTCAGCGAAAGAACCGTTTGTATATGCGAGCCACCAAGAAGTGTTGCTCGTCCGAAAGGGTTACGCATAATGGGCTATGAATTTAGTGAAGTTCGATTGTTGAAACAGCATTTAGTGGAGCTGAATAAAATTGCGCACCAAGTACAAATGAAGGTAGCCCAACGCATAGCACAGTTGGCCATTCGGAAAGTGAAAAAGCTGACTCCCGTTGATACAGGGAATTTGCGAAACAACTGGAAGTATTATGTGTTGAACAAAGGCGACACGATATATATTCACATCTACAACCAAACCGAGTACGCATCATTTGTCGAGAATGGTCACCGCATTGTGGTAGCTGGGCAAACGGTCGGTTGGGTAGAAGGGCGGTTTATGTTGAAACTAACGATGAATGACATGCAAAAAATCGCCCCGAACATGTGGAAACGGGAGATCGAAAAGGAGATGAAGCGGACCTTTGGAGATTAAAACGCTCATCATTCAACAAATTAAACAAGTGTTCGGAAACGTCAAAGTATACGACGAAAAAGTTAAGCAGGGGCTTCAAACTCCTGCTTTTCTTGTGCGAATGATTCAGTCGGAACAAGAACGAAAAATCAAGGGGCAAGTGTGGCGGACGTATTCGTGGAATATTGTATATTTTCCGCAATCAACAGAAGTGGACAGCGAATGCGATGGTGTGTTTGAAACGTTTCAAACCGAATTTCAATATATCGCAAACAAATATCATGTGCACCGGTTAGAAGGAACAAAACAGGACGATGCGCTTGTTATCACATTCGATGTTTCAATACGTCTGCAAGAAGTGATGGACGAAACAAAAATGCAGACGCTAGGAGGTGTTTGGGTTGGCCAAGCCAACTGAAAAAAAAGAGCGATATGGAAAATCGGCTTTTCTTCGAGCGCCGGAATATACGAAAGATCGATTGTTACTTGAAGTATTGCTGGATGATTCGAAAACGTACACGAAAGAAGAAGTAGACTCGCTGTTGAGTGAGTGGAAAGCGAAGGAGGTTCAATAATGGCAGGTGGAACATGGAAGACACAAAATAAAGTCCGTCCTGGTGCGTATATCAATTTTGAAACAAACAGTTTAAACACAACAGCGCCTGATTCAAATGCCGTCGTAGTGATTCCAGTTAAATTAGACTGGGGAGAAACAAGAAAGTTTGTGAAAGTGTCGCCGAATACAAAGTTTAAGGAAACGTTCGGAAAAGATGTAAGTGCGATTGTCCCTGTCCGTGAGGCGTTTAAAGCGACGAGTCAAGTGGTCGTTTATAACTTAAACAGCGAAGGGACAAAAGCGACAGCGACTGGTGGTGGATTAACAGCAACAGCGAAATATGCGGGGTTAGACGGTAATAAAATTTCTGTCGTCGTTACAGTCAATTTAGACGGGACCGCAACAGTGAAAACGTACTTTGACGGAGCTATTGCCGATACACAAACAGTAGCTGTCGTTGCCGATTTACAGCCGAACGCTTTTGTGACGTTCAGTGGCCAGTTGCCGACTTCTGATGTGACGTTGACGCTTGCTGGCGGAACAACCGGAACGGCAACAAACGATGCGTATACCGAATTTGCGGCAGGGCTGGATACGCAAGATTTCAAAGTGGTTGCTGTTGGTACAGATGATTCGACAGTAAAAGCATTGCTAACGTTGAAAGTGAAAGAATGGCGTGCTAATTACGGAAAAAATGTAACATTGGTGACCAACAATTACAACATTGCCGACCATGAAGGCGTGGTGTCTGTTTTAAATGGCGTTACACTTGAAGGGGACGAGCAATTAACCGCTAAAGAAGCGCTGTATTGGTATGCGGCGGCGTATGCGAGCGCTGGAACAAATTCGCTTACCTATGCCGAATATCCGGGCGCGGTGGATTGTGAGCGCAAAACGCACGAGGAAATTGAACAGGCGTTGAAAGATGGTCATATCGTCTATACATTCAATCGTGATGCGGTTGTCGTAGAGCAAGACATTAACACGTTCCGTTCCTTTTCGCCGACGAAAAATCAAGACTTCCGCAAAAACAAAATCATTCGCGAAATGGACATTGTTTCGGACAATACACAGTACATTTATTCCAAGTATTTCATCGGGAAAGTGAATAATAACGAGGACGGACGGAACTTGTTCAAAAAAGAGATTATGAAGACGGTGTTAGATCCTCTCGTACGAGTAGGTGCTTTGGAGCCATACAATCCAGATGAAATTGTGGTTGAACAAGGCGATGAAAAAGATGCCGTATTGGTGAACGTGGGACTCAAGTTCGTCGATGCAATGGAAAAACTCTACATGACAGTGTCATGCAAGTAATAAACGGAGGTGATAAATATGCCACGTGTAATGGAATCAAAAGATGCGATTTCTTCGAAAGAAGGGACTTTATATATTACGATTGACGGGAAGTCATATGAATTTGCGGAAATCGTGAAATTCGACGCCACTATTGAATATATCAAAGCTGACGTCAAACGTGTAGGCTCGCGTATGAACGGAAGTAAAATCGTTGGGGCGAACGGCAAGGGAAATATGACGTATTACTATCATCGTCCAGAAATTCGTGCTATGGCGTTGGAATATTTAAGAACAGGAAAAGCGCCGATATTTGACGCCATGCTGGTTAATGCAGACATTACAAGTGCGGCAGGTAAACAAACGGCGATCATTAAAAACATCGTACCAGATAGCACGTTGATTGCTAAACTCGATGGCGATTCGGACGACGTCCTAAAAGACGAAGTATCGTTTACATTTGATGACTTCGATTTATTAGACCAATTCAAAACAATTAACTGATAACTAAGGAGGAGCTGCATGAGTAAGTTTAAGGCTTTTTTAAAAGGGAATGTGAAACCATATGAAAATGTGGAGTTAAAACTTGACCGTTTTGACGAACCACTTGTGTTGCGCCCGTTGACTGCGGGCGAAGCCGATGCCATTAATGAGCGTTGTTTTAAATTTCGCCCGGGCAAAGGCGGCAAAATGGAACGTGTATTTGATGTGGTAAGATACAACCGCGAAATTTGCGTGGCATCGATTGTGTATCCAGATTTGAACGATCGAGAGCTGCAAGAGTCATACGGCGTTTTAGGTGCGGACAAGCTGTTTGCCGAAATGTTTCTTTTGGGCGAAGCCAACCAAATCCTTGAGAAGGTAACGGAAATTTCGGGGCTTGATAAGACAATGGACGAAGAGGTAGAAGAGGCAAAAAACTAATTGAAGAAGGTGGAGAGGCGTTTTATGCGCATGTTGCTCTCCACCGTTTTCATTGGCGTCCTCGCGAGTTTTTGGAGATGGACCGAAAAGAAAAAGCGTTTGTCATTGCAAGCATTCAATTGCAATTGGAAGAAGAGAAGAAAGAACACGATCGCATAAAAAGCAAAATGAGGGGGTGAGCGAATGGCTGGGGTTCAAACAACGTTAGCGTTAAATGATAAATTGACAGGACCATTAATGAAAATGATTCGTGCGATGGATGCGACCATTCGCGTCATGGAAAAGATGGATGCGAGCGCCACTCAATTAGATACAAAAGGACTGACAAAAGCGCGAAAAGCAATTACGAATGCTTCGGCCGATTTAGAACGATTGATTGTAGCTTCTAAACAGGCGGACAGTTCTTTGACACCGCTTAGCTCTAAATTTGCTAACTTGCCTCCTCCAGTTGGTCGGGCGACAAGTGCCGTCAGAGGTTTCTTTGCAGCGTTTGCAGGTTCAGCCGCGGCATATATGGTGCTAGAAGCTATTAAGCAAGGTGTACAAACATTCGTTCAAGCCTCGGACGCTTATGTTTCGACATCAGCACGTTTAGCGAATATCAATGACGGGTTGCAAACGCAGGCACAATTGCAAGAGAAAGTATATCAAGCCGCACAGCGTAGCCGAAGTGGATACAACAACATGGCAGAATCTGTAGCTAAAATTAGAGCAACAACAGGAAATCTTTTTAACAATGTTGACGAGACGATAAGATTTACTGAGATTACAAATAAATTTTTTAAAAGTATAGGAGCCGGAACAGTCCAAACAGAATCAGCAATGTTGCAGATGACTCAAGCTCTAGCTAATGGTGTCGTACAATGGGAAGAATTAGGTGCTATGATGGATACGGCTCCGGAAATTGTGGGTAATTTAGCTAAATACTTACATGTAACTAATGGGCAATTAAGAAAAATGGTTAGTGAAGGTCAAGTCACTTCCGAAATGCTAAAAAACTCTATGTTCAAAGCGGCTGACGACATTGAAAAGAAATTCAAAAACATGCCATTAACATTTGCCGATGCTATGACCATGTTTAAAAACTGGTCGCTTCGTGCGTTTGAGCCGTTGTTGATTCGTTTTAACCAGTTTGTTAACTCCGATGCGTTTGCGACGATGGCGGAACATGCAATGTTTTTCGTTCGGGTGTTTATTAAAGGCATGGATCTCGCTTTCGATGCACTGGAGTTCTTTTATCGAATGGTCGGTGCTGTCGGTCGATTTTTTGAAGAAAACTGGTCGTGGATTGCGCCGATTTTAACTGTGATTGGTTCTGTTTTAGCTGGGATTGGCGCAATTTTACTTGGCGTTGCGGCAAATTGGTTGAGAGTGAAAACAGCCACGCTCATTGCCACGGCAGCTCAATGGGTTTATAACACGGCTATGCTTAGTTCGCCAGCTACGTGGGTGTTACTAGGAATTATTGCGTTGCTTGCTTTAGTCATTTATGCGACAGTAAATTGGGCAGACCAAACAGCTACGGTAGTTGGGTTTATCGTAGGATTATTCGCTAGTTTAGGAGCGTTCATTTGGAATATCGTTGCGAATATTTGGAACTATTTCGCAATGGTCGCTGAATTTATTATGAATGTCTTTTTTGACCCAGTATATGCGGTGAAAAAGTTATTTTACGATATGGTGAAAATGGTCGTTGATAACATGTCCGCACTCACTGGCTCATTTGACACAGCCGCGAATTTTCTTGCGCGTGTTTTTGTGAAAGGCGCAAATATCGCAATTGGCGCGGTCAATGGTTTAATCAAGGTATTAAACAAAATACCAGGTGTTAATATCAGCACAGTAAGTAAGTTGAGCGCTAGTTCAGTCGGAAGTTTGTCCAGCGGACTTAAAAACTTTGCAGCGAATCTGAAACCACCAACAAGCAGTGAATTTATGGTCAATATTCCGAGGATGAATAGATTTAGTGTTCCGCAAGCATTTGATGCTGGGTATGCTGTTGGGAATAAAATGAGCAAGTGGTTGTCGGGTAAAACAGCAAGCTTGTTAGATAAAACCCAAAAATTAGCAGATGGAATAAAAAAGGGCAATCCATTTTCACAATCATTAGGCAGTCAAATCGCAAATAGCCCAGGCATGAAAAACCCTCTAGCAAGTGGGAAAGACGACAAAAATCCGACAGGCGGTAAGCTCGATAAAATCGGGAAAATTGACGACGAAATTAACATTGCCGAAGAAGATTTGCAAGTTTTCAAAGAGCTGGCGACGATTAAGTCCATTCAAAACTTCATCACATTGACACCTACTGTTCAAGTCAAAACTGGCGACATTCGGAACGAGGTCGATGTTGACCAACTTGTTCGTCGCTTTGAGGAAAGTATGGTCAACGAAATTGCCCGATCGGCAGAAGGGGTGTACTCGTGATGGAGCGCGCTATTTATTTTGCTGCCAATGACCAAGAAATGTTTCGACTGCCGGTGAATCCTGAAAAAGTGAGTGTAAAAACAGAAGGAGACGGTGAGGAATTTACAATCGCATCGCTAGGGCGTGTAAACGTGCCGAAAGATAAAAAGCTGTCGGGCTTCTCTCTGGAATCTTTTTTTCCTGCTCAACCTACTCATTATTCGGGTGCGGTTTTTAAAGAGCCGCAATATTACATTGCTTTATTAGAAAAATGGATGACGAATAAACAACCAGTACGTTACATCTATGTCAATGGCTCTTTTACGATCAATGAATTGGTAACTATTGAGAACTTTGAATATGATGAGGCTTTCGGTAGCGAGGACGTAAATTTTTCACTTGAATTAAAAACATACGTGCCGTTCGCTCCAAAGAAAATGCAAGTGGTTAAAAAACAAACGTCATCAGCTGTTCAAGTCGTGAAGAAAAAAGCGCCTACTCGACCAAGCACGAAACCTAAGCCGACGACGTACACGTTAAAGGCAGGCGATAACCTTTGGAAAGTAGCAAAATACTACACGGGCAACGGAAACCGTTACCCAGAACTACAAAAACTAAACAGAATTAAGGATAGTCAGTTGCGGAAACTACCAATCGGATTAGTGTTAAAAATCCCTACAGATTGGGTGAAATGATGGAAGTATTGATCGATAATCGAGATGGTACGATATGGGACATGCCTGTTTCAAGTGTGCAATGGAAAACAAGCCGAATTGGGAAGGCGGGCACATTGGACGCAAAATTAATAATTGAACAACCAACGAAATTTCCTGTCAATAACGGGGCGATCATTCGTGTAACAGATGGATCGTACAAGATTTTTTACGGGTATGTATTTGAAACAGGTTTTAGTACGAGTAGTGAATTTAGCGTGAAAGCATATGACCAATTGCGATATCTCATGTATAACGATACGTTTGTGTTTTCAGCGACAACAGCGACAGCTGGTATAAAGAAAATCGCACACGACGCAGGGTTGAAAGTAGGAACGTTTGAAGAAACGGGATACAAAGTACCAGCAATGGTCGAAGACAACAAAAAAGCGCTTGATGTCGTGGCAAAGTTTTTAGATTCAACACTGATTACGACGAACAGAAACTATGTGCTGTTCGATAATTTTGGGAAATTGGAATTGCGAAATATCAATAACATGGCTATTCAAGCAGACGACTTTTACATTGGGGAAGAGAGTCTGCTTTTTGATTTTGAGTATAAAAAATCAATCGACGAAGAAACGTATAATCGCGTCAAAATCGTACAAGACAATAAGAAAACAGGTAAACGTGAGGTTTACATTGCACAAGACAGCGCGAACATTGCCAAATGGGGACGGCTACAAGAATTTCGGAAAGTCGACGAAAAGATGACGGCAGCGCAAATTAAAGACTTGTTGGATAAGCTGATTAAGTTGCGTAACCGCGAAACGAAATCGTTGAAACTCAATTGCCTCGGTCATTGGAAAGTGCGCGCAGGTTGTTTTGTGTTTGTGTACATTGAAAAAATTGGTGTGAAACAATATTTTCTCGTCGATGAGTGCACGCACAATTGGGAAGGCGGTGTGCATACCATGCAGCTTGATTTGAAGGTGATTTGATGAGTCTAGTAGATTTAATTAAAAATGTGGCAGTAAAGGCCGTGGAGGCGACAAATCCAGTCAATGTTTTGTTTGGCACCGTTGCATCTGAAAGTCCTCTTGAGATTCAAATCCATCAAAAGTTGAGACTGACGGAAGATTTTTTAGTGATCACGGAACGTGTAGATCAGGCGAATGTAAGAAGGGGAGATAGAGTGGTTTTGCTGCGTGTGCAGGGCGGTCAGCAATTCATTGTTTTGGATAAGGTGGTGAAGTGATGGTATTGCCTTCTGGGGGTATTCTGATTGAAGATTTGGAAGTGAATAATGACTCTACTTTGCCTAGCAAAACATATCGCCTAGACTTTGAAAACGGCCGATGTGTCGGAATGATTGACGGGCTAGAAGCGATCAAACAATCTATTTTCAAGATGCTAAGTACGGAGCGCTTCAAATATTTAATTTACAGTGACAATTATGGCTTTGAAAACTTAATTGGAAAAGAAAGGTTGTTTGTTCAAGCAGAATTGCTACGGAGGATTGAAGAAGCCGTTCTACAGGATACGCGCGTCCTATCAGTTGAAGATATGAACATCCAATTCCAAGGAGATTCGGCTATCGCCTCATTCGTGTGTCAAACTGTATACGGAAAAATAGAAATGTCCAAGGAGGTGAACGGCATTGTTTGAGAATCAAACGTTTGAGGCAATTTTACAAAGAATGCTTGACCGAATACCGGATGACATAGATAAGCAAGAAGGCTCTGTCATCTACGACGCATTAGCGCCGGCTGCGGAGGAACTAGCACAAATGTATGCGGAGTTGGATGTAGTTTTGCGTCTTGTTTTTGGAGAAACATCGACGGGCGAATATTTAGATAAGCGCGCCGCAGACTTTGGTGTATACAGAAAGCAAGCAACGCCTGCTGTGCGAAAAGGGGTATTTACGGATGGGAACAATGCACCGTTTAATATTCCAATCGGAAGTAGATTTCGACTAAATGATATGGTCTATGTAGCGATTGAAAAAATCACAGACGGTCAGTTTCGTATGCAGGCTGAAACATCAGGGAGTGTTGGGAATCAAGAATTCGGAAATCTCCTCCCGATCGAACCGATTGAGGGACTAGGGACAGCGATACTAGCCGACGTTCTCATTCCTGGTGAGGACGAAGAAAGCGACGATTCCCTCCGAAAACGATTTTTACAAAAAGTACGAGAACCAGGAACGAGTGGAAACGCGGCAGACTACAAGCGATGGGCAACCGAGGTCGCAGGCGTAGGCGCAGCAAAGGTTACGCCTCTTTGGAATGGTCCGGGCACTGTCAAAGTCATAATCGTCAACACAGACATGCAGCCAGCAACCAATGAATTGGTTGCGCAGGTGCAAGAATATATCGAACAAGTACGACCAATCGGAGCATCTGTCACAGTGGTTTCGGCGACGGGCAAGTCGATTAACGTTTCGGCAAACGTAGTCCTTGCGCTGGGATACACACTGCAAAACGTACAAGATGCTTTTGCGGTGTCGTTGGATGAATATTTCAAAGAAATCGCTTTTTCAATGACGTATGTTAGCTACGCAAAAATCGGGACACTTTTATTGAATACCCCGGGTGTCATCGACTATAGCGGTTTGACCTTGAATGGCGGTGCGGTCAATATTGCGTTGCAAGATGATGAGGTTCCGGTACTCGGAACCATAAGTTTGGGGGTATAGATGAATGGTTGATTTGTTTCAATATCTCCCCGACTATTATCAGGGCATTCGAGAGTTTCAGCAAATCATGAGTACAGAGGGAGAAGAGCTCGGACAGCTTTTGTTTGAAATCGATCAGTTGCTCGATCAATTTTCAGTCGGCACAGCGACATGGGGATTGTCGTTTTGGGAATCAGAACTTGGGCTGGTAGTGGATACGACCAAGTCGATAGAGTGGCGTAGAGAGCGAATCAAAGCGAAACTACGCGGTTTTGGTACCGTAACTAAACAGATGATTCAGAACGCTGCGGCTGCGTTCAGTGGTGGAGAAGTGGATGTGATTGAGTACCCGGCGGAACACCGATTTGAAATCAAATTCATCGGCGTGAAGGGCATTCCGCCAAACATGGCAGGATTCATTGAAATGCTGGAACAGATTAAACCGGCACACTTGGCATATAGCTTTAAGTACACATATACGGTGTGGGATGTAGTGAAATCTCTCACGTGGGCTCAAGCAAGTTTAAAAACGTGGAATGAACTCAAAGTATACGATGAAGGAGCGTGAGAAGGGTGCAGTATACAGGGAACTTGGGTTTAAAGAAGCCTGAAGGCACAGACGTTGTCAACATCGATGATTTGAATCAAAACTTTGATGTTTTGGACGTTGAAGTGACCAAACTGGCTACAGCGTCGCAAGCAGGACGAATGTCTGCGGCAGATAAAGCAAAACTCGACGGGATCGAGTCGGGTGCTCAACGCAACACAGTCGCGAGCGTCAACAACAAGACAGGAGCCGTCACTCTGACAGCTAGTGATGTAGGGGCCAGTCCGACAGGACATACGCATACATTCGCAGAAATTACAAGCAAACCAACAACGCTTGCTGGATACGGAATCACGGACGCTATTCCGGCCAGCCAAAAAGGCGCGGCAAACGGCGTCGCCTCTCTTGACAGTGACACAAAAGTACCGACATCTCAATTGCCGAGCGCAAGCACAAGTGCGCCGGGGATTGTTCAATTAGTCGATTCTACATCCAGCACTAGCACGACACAAGCGCCGACAGCGAACGCGGTGAAGCAGGTGAATGACGCGATTGCTGCGCATTCGGCGGATTATGTGAAGCACATAACGGCAGCAGAAAGAACGGCTTGGAATAATGCAGAGCAAAATGCTAAAAATTTTGTCCTTCAAGCAAATCCTAATAAAGTTAAAAACTCGTCTTTTCAGTTTGGGTTGGCTGGTTGGGTAAATACATGTTCACATTTTTTCGTCGGTCAAACATTAAATTTAGGTTCATTTGTTGACCATTTTAGCGCTGTCTCAGCCAATGAATGGCATGTATTGGACAATACACAAAGAATTCCTTGTTGGAATGGTGGAGTATATGTAACAATATCTGCGTGGTTTTACAGCTTAAGTCAAACACATGGAAATATCTGTGTGGAACTTTACGGGAATGGGAATCCTCAAATATTAGGACAATTAAGAGCTGATTTGAACAGGGATTGGCATAGAAAAACCGATACTTTCTTTATTCCTTCCGGAACAACTGAAGTTTGGATAAAATTCGTTGTTGGTGGTGACCCACAAGGAATGCCGTCAGGAAGCAAGGCGGTAACGCGAATCAAATTTGAATACGGAACTCAAGCAACCCCATATTCTCAAGAATCGGATTTTTTCTATGTCAATGATGGTAAAGCCCAGCTAAAGTCCGCCATCATTGGCAAAGGTGGGACTGTGACTCAAGCTGGGGCAGTTCCGACATTCGATGAATTGAATACAGGGGTCAATAGTATTCCAACAGGGAAGAAATGGGCTAGTGGTCAAGTTAGTTCAACGTCATCAGTAACTATAAGAGGTCTTGCATTTAGACCTTCTCTTGTGGTCGTTGAGAATATTGGAGGAGGTCAGTATAGTGTTAATGGTAGGATAGTTTATTGGCAGGTTAATGATAATTTAGACCAAACTTATTACTCTTACGGCGGTATAGTTAGTCATACAACTTGGTCTATATATACAGACGGATTCTCAATTAATTTGCCAGAAGTTGCTAGCTATAAGTGGATAGCAATTGAATAAGGTGGGACAAAAATGAATCGAATCGGGCGCAAAATTTATTATGACAAATCAACAGGAAACGTTATTCTCGACACAGGCGAAATGATGGGTGCAGTTGTTGAAACAACCATTGACCAAGATTTCGAGATATACCAAACATTAAAGGAGCGTGTTCGTGATACGGTTGGCGTTATTCAGCTTGAATATGGACAATATGCGGAAGATTTTACGCAATGTAATGGTTTTCGAGTGAACCCTCAAACACTAGAATTAGAATTTTCGTATCCTGACCCAACTACACCAACACAAGAACCGGTGTTTCAAAAACCGTTGACGGAGCAGGTGAAGGAATTGGAGCAACGTCAACAAATTATTCAAAAAGCATTAGATGACTTACTGTTAGGAGGTATGTAAAATGGCGGCATATTTAGCACAACGTATCGTTGACGGAGCGTACACGTATGATTTTGTCATTTCCAAGCGTCCAGACTTAAAAGAAGGCATTGACGCTTACCTTCGGGAGAAAGGACGAGAGGATTTAATAACGCAATAGGACGATTATGCGCAATAAGTGCACTTTCGCATGAGAGGGTGTTTGTTATTCTTAAAGAAAGAGAGGAAAACAAATGAAACATAATACAAACACACTATACACGACAATCACAGGCGGTAGCACATCAGCTATCGCCTATTTAATTGGCGGGGTTGATCATCTTGCTATTGCACTCGGAATCATGATGGCAGTGGATTATATTTCAGGTCTGATGGTTGCTGTTGGAACAAAAGAAGTTTCATCCAAAACAGCGTTTAGAGGGTTAATGAAAAAAATGGCTATGATTTTAGCTGTCATCGTGGCAAACCAACTGGACGCGGTGACAGGTAGCGGTGATTTTATGCGCAATACGATGATTATGTTTCTGATCGGGAATGAAGGAATCAGTTTCATTGAAAATCTCGGTCGTTTGGGTGTATCTATTCCAGGACAGGTTTCTAAGGTGTTTGCGCAACTAAAAAGTGAAAGTCAGAAAGGAGAGGGGAAATAATGTTGAAAGTTGCAATCGACGCCGGGCATGGATACAATACACCGGGGAAAAGAACTCCAGACGGTAGCATGCGTGAGTGGGAGTTCAACAGTGCTGTAGCAACGCTAGTACAAGAGGAACTGGGGGAATTTGAAGGGGTTGAAGTGCTGCGGATTGACGATCCGACCGGAAAGGCGGATGTGCCACTAAAAACGAGAACGGATACAGCCAATGCTTGGAGGGCAGATGTATATGTTTCGATTCATGCCAATGCCGCTGGATCCGGGTGGAGCAGTGCTGAAGGAATTGAAACGTATGTTTACACCTCGAAACCGAAAGAGGCGATGATGCTTGCGGCGAACGTGCAGAACCATCTTATTCGAGAGACCGGACGAAAGAATCGCGGTGTAAAAACAGCAGACTTCCATGTGTTGCGTGAGACGAAGATGACAGCTATTCTGATTGAGTGCGGTTTCATGACCAACAAAGAGGAAGCAACGCTTTTAAAATCTGACTCCTACAGGAGAAAAGTAGCGGCGGCAATTGTCGCTGGAATCGCCGAGACATACAGTTTGAAAAGAAAGTCGAGTCCTGCACCGTCAACTGCTTCTAAGGACAAACTCTACAGCGTCCAAGTTGGGGCTTTTACTGATCGGAGCAACGCCGAGCGGTTGGCGGAGGAGCTGAAGAAAAAAGGGTATCCCGTCTATATCACCGACTGAGTTGATCCCCGCTGTTTTGGCGGGGATATAAAAAATTACTTAAATAGAGAAAATTTTTTATTTTATCTATTGTAATATTTAAATAGATATGTTATAATAAAGCTAGAAAGGAGGTGAACGACTGGGGGATGATGAAGTGGCTGGACATCATAGAAAAACTTTGTAGTATCGCCGGTTTCGTCCTAGCGACCATCGCCTTCATGGAAGGACGGAACCAAAAGAAAAAGCGACGCTCCAAAAAGAAACGTCGCCGATAACCGAATAAGGAAGCCCGACCTTCGGGAAGGGCTTCTGTATAAAAAATATTATCATCTCCCAAAATGTATGTCAAAGCTAGCTTGGCTTGCGAACATTTTGTTAGCGTTTGTTGCGGTTCGTTTTTTCGTGACTGCTGATTTCAGAGATCTTGGCGTATTAGACACCGTGTTGTTGGTTGTTATTGTTGTATGGGGAATTGCGGGCATTCGTTACATTGTCTCGTACTTCCGAAACAGATAAAGGAGGAAACAGCGTGCCATACCACTTTGCGTCACGGAAAGAACTCGAGGACTTCATTCAAAGTGAAGTCCTCGGGGTCGCTGAAACACTGGAGATCTTGGGCGTGACATATCAACGCCTTAGTAAGTTAATCGAATCAGGAAGAATAACACCAATCAAAAGCTTCCAAAAAGATAAATTGTTTTTCCGAATCGATGTTGAAGCACTTGCACAGGAACTAAAGGAACTGCGCAAGAAATACCGGCCGTATGATGCGGAATGAGTCTAATAAACAACAGAGAAAAGGCGGAGTGATCCGCCTTGTTTTTTTCGTTGTTTTTAAGGTATCATCTCGTTGAGAAAAATAAGTCAGTCAAGGTGTTATCAACCTGCTTAAAAGTTTGGGTTAGCTGGGCAAAGTTGATGACCGGATCGCTCGTTCCTTGGCTATAGACGTAAATCGATGTTTCCGAGCCGACCAATGCGATGTCGGCACCTCCTGAAAGAAGAGTGGTCATCGTTTTATCTCCGCCCCATGTCGTCGTCAGTTCGACGTTGAGTCCCTCTTCTTTAAAAAATCCTCTCGCAAGGGCAACATATTGTGGGGCGTAAAAAATTGAGCGGGTTACTTCGGCTACCCGTACCGTTTTTGTCGTTTCTTGTTTCGTACAGGCGATCGGAATGGCTAAAAAAACGGTAAACAATGAAATCATCGCAATGCGTAGCCATTTTTTCATAGGATCATACCTCCTTTTCGTGAATTTACCTTATCGTATGCTGGTGAAAAAAATGTGTGAATGCCTAAGAAGCAAAAGTGGAAGACAAACGGGCGTTTTGATGGGGAAGAATGAAAAAGCATGGAAAAGGTTTTCCCTTTCCCATGCTTTTTTGCTACTAATAAATAAGCATTCCTTGCTCGTTCAACGAATATGTTTGGACGACATACCGAGCCCCTTCTTTGGACAGCGTAATGAGTTGGTCGTTTTGTACGTATAGCCGTTGAAGCTCTTGATTCCATGGATAACTTTTTATACGTTGAAAAGTAGTATAATCGTATACATCGATCGTTTTTCCTTTGCTTGTGTAAAACACGTTTTTCGGAAGATAGAAAGCGATATGTTGATATGAGTTATAGAGCGTTGTCACATAAGTCATATCAAATTTTTGCACCGCAGCTGCTTGAAAAATGACGCCTGATCCATTAAAAAGAAACTGCCCATCTGGTGAAATCGCCATATTCGTATTTAAATTGTAGTCCCCATGATACGGAGAATCATAGTGCGAAATCATTTTTCCATCGTTAAATACGTACGTTTCCACATCTCGCGGGCTTAATCCGGTGGTAATTGCATATACTTTTCCGCCATCTGGGTGCATCGCTAAAAACGATTGTTGGTAAATGCCGTATACGCGTGCGACTTCTAGTAGCGTTTGGCGGGAATATACTTTCAAGTACGTCCATTGACCGGATCCACTGGAAATATAGATGTAGCGGTCATCTGCGACGATATCCCACGGATCGAGCGGAATATCAACGACTGCTTTTAATGAGAACGTTTCTGCATCAATAATAGCGAACGCGCCTTCTTGTTGATCCTCCCACCATGTGCTGCTATGCTGATTTTTTGGCAGTGTAACATATAGCTCGTTATTTGCGAAATATAGCCGTTCGGGTGCTAGCGGCAAAGAAATTTTTTTCGCTGTTTTTGTTTCTAAGTTAACTTCGACGACGTTTTTATTGCCATCGAGCGCATATAAAATCGGTTTCGTCGGATGAAACACCGTTTCGACTGCTTGAAAATCAAGATATAGCTTGCTTGTACTGACCGGCATAGTTGGCGGTGGTGTCACCGTCGTTCCAGTCGTTGGTATTGTACTGCCTGTTTCGGATGATGGCGCGCTTTCATTTTGCGGAGCAGGCAATAACCGATAAGGAATGACCGTGAGAGATGCGGCTGTTTTTTCCTTATAAAACGAAATCCAATGTGCTGCATGAACGATATCTACGGCAAAGTTAATATTGCCGACGTCGAATCCCGATGAGGTCACACCGATGACATGCCCGAATTCGTTAAACAACGCTCCCCCAGAACTTCCGTGTGTAATCGGTGCGGTAATTTGAATAAGTCGGACTTCGTTTCCTGCTTCATCTTCCATTAAATGCAGATTGCTAATAATCCCTGTCGATACGGTGTTCATCAGCCCTTCTGGACTGCTAATCGTGACGATCGGATCCCCTTTTTCAAGCAAGGAAGTATCCCCTATTTTAAGCGCAGGTAACGCTAAATCCGTTTGCGTCGCAAGAAGTGCTAAATCTGTTGTTTCATCGTATTGAACAACTCCGCGAATCGGAATTTCATTTCCATTTTCGTCGTATGCTACAATTTTCGCTGCGCCTTGCACGACATGGAAGTTCGTTAAAATAGTGCTTTTGCCGACAACAAAGCCACTTGCTTGAGCGATCGGCTCGTTCGCTTCGTTAAACATCTCTAAGAAAAGAACGCTTTTTTCTTGGGCAATAATCTTTTTTAAGATTAACGTTGAAATTCCTTGTGACGTTCCTTGTGCTTTTAAAACATCTTCATAAGAATTGGAAAAGGCAGTGAACAAGGAACGATTTGTTTTCACGCTCATAAGATGTGCTTCAAATTTGTCGATTTGATTGAAAATAGTGGCTTCGTTTTTGCTGTAACGGATCATTTGGCGAAGCTTGTTAAATTCCGTTTTTAAAACGTATGCCGTTTTTGTTTGATTGATTGCTTGCTCTGCCGGTGCATGATATGTACGATAGAGCGCTGTCCGCGTCGGTGATCCGTATACTTGCTGATAGGCGCTAGCAAATTTCTTTAGTTCTGATTGAACCGCTGTATACATCGCTTCCGTTTGGTCGCTCGCCGGATTTTGTTTAAAAGAGGCTAGTAGCCGGTTTGTTTTGTCTTTTAAACTTGTTCCTGTTCGGACGGCATTATTGTAAGCGACTGCTCGACTATACATGGTATCGACGGCTTTTAAACGCGCCAATAGTTTCGCGCGCTTTGTGCCTTTTGTTTTAGCCGCTGCTGCTTTTGCTTGCTGAATCGTCTTGGTAGTGTTGCTTAACAGTTGAGGTGGTGCAGCAGCAATTTTTTTTGCATACTCAAAATAAATGTACCGTTTCAATTGTTCACTATATGTTTCTGCTTGCTGGACTAATGCGTCTGCATTCGTTCCTTTAGCTGTTGCCGGAACTTGTCCGATGAAGAAGGCGAACAACATAGCGGATAAGAAGAAAAGAAGTTTGTTTGTATCCATTCAGCCCAATACTAGTGAGATTTTCAGAATCCAGCACCAATAGGGCATTTCCAGTATCGAAAATGCCCTAGGAGGAATGGAGAATCGTTTGGAGAGACTCCCCACTTAGAAGTCTTTGCAACGATTCCCAAACCGGCTTTCCGTGTTTTTGCAGGGTAGAAATGACGCTGCGAATGGTGCAGAAAGCCTCGGCATCGTCTTCCTGACGAAACGTTCCGGAAATTTTTTGTTTGACTTTCACCATCCGCAAATCACGCTCGGCTTGGTTGTTGTCAAACGGCACTTCTTTCTTTCGCAGGAAGAGAAGCGCTTCTTGCTTGCGCTTTTCCAGGCGCTGGATGAAATTTTGCGCGTTGCGGACGCCTTCATGGTTGCCTTGTCGGCAACGTTCATCGAGTTCTTGTCGACCATTCGCTAGAAGCTGGTCGTACACTGCTTCCCAATACCGGACTTCCTCTTCCGGTAGAGCTCCGCCCGCTTTCTCCACCGCCTGTTTCATCTCCAACAGTGCTTCGGTCATCTCTTTCGACCATGAATGGCCGTAAAGTTCCGTATATGCCCGAAGCTCCCGGAGATGATGGGCGTGGCAAAGCGCATGGCTCGCCTCTGTGTACATCGGGTACACCGAATACGCATCGTGTACCATCGTTCCTTTGTACCGTGGCAAGATCCCGATGTCGTCCGTCGCTTGCTTTCCACGGGAACGATGAAGCCCGTATCGTGTGACCTTGGCAGTGGAAGCCACATGCACCCATTGGTTCTTTCTGTTCACACGCAGGCTCGTTTCATCGACGTGCAACGTGCTGGAGGTTAGCAACGCCGTTTCGATCTCTTTGAGCGCTGCTTCTAACACAGGGAGCCACCGTCTCGTCATGTTCACGACTGTGCCTGCACTGATTGAATGGCCCACTAACGCTTTGACCATCTCCGTGACACGCTCGCACGGGATCAACTGCGCATGATTCCAGTATAAAACAAGGGAAGTGATGGCTGGTCCGTACTGGACATGATTCGTGACATAAAAAGGGAACTCTGCCTGCTGGACGAGATGACATTTCGGACACCCCTTCACTTCCCGTTCGTGTTGAGTCACTTCCATTCGAACCACTGGGAGGTCGAACACTTGGCGAATGTCTACTTGAAGCGGAGCAACATGTTCTAAAGAGTGACCACATCCTTTGCATTTGGTCACGCGGTGAAGGACTCGATGGTCAGGATTCGGTACTTGGCGGAGCGTCGTTCCTCGATGCCCTAGTTGCCCTCCCGGCTGTTTCTCCGACGGTTGGCGAGAAGGGGATTTCGCCACAAACCGGTCAGAGGACGGCGGTAAGTGGCTGTTCGTACTGTTTTTTTTCGTACGGGCTTCTAATTCTGCAATACGTGCTTTTAATTGTTGGTTTTCTTGTCTTAGCTGCTCGTTTTCTTTGATGAGTTTTTCGATGGTTTGCGCTTGGCGCTCGATTTTTGCGACCATGCTTTCGAGTGTAAAGACCGCTTGTTGAAAATCAAAAACAACGTTTGCCATCGTGTTCACCTCCCTTGTCTTGGATGGTACTAGTATAGACAAGGGGAGCAGAAATAAACCCGATCTCGTAAACTTTTTCTATGTAACGGCTGAATAGTTACGTTTGTTTTTCATCGTTGCCTCCTATTCTAGCTGTTTTTCTATAAAACATATACTCTATTATAGCAAAAAGATGGGCAGGATAATTGTGGGAAATAAAGGGTTTTTGGGGGCGATTTGAGAAATCGCGCCAAATATGGTTCAATGAAAATAGCAAAGATTTTATGAAAGAGGTGAAGATGATGGGCATGCCGTTAGAGTTTCAAACGATGATTGTGACAAAAGGAAAAGAACAGCGCGTGAAAGATAATTTGTTTCTGCTTGAAAAAGAAGGATACCGCATTTATCCGCTCGATATCCCGCTTGAAGTGAAGCGGACGCTGCAAAGCGAAACGAGCGGGCAGGCGATTGTGAAAAAAATCGAATTGGCAAACAACCGCACGATTGTGACATATGAACTCGTTTCGCTGCATTCGATTAACTAATAAAAGGGATATCTTCCTAGCGGAAAGATATCCCTTGACATTTAAACGATCGGCCCGCCTAGTTTCTCAATGTTCGGATCGATGTTCGCAAATTTTTTGAAGTTTTCGCGGAATTGTTCGGCAAGCTCCTTTGCTTTCTGCTCATACGCTTCTTGATCGGCCCATGTGTTTTTCGGCTGTAACACTTCGTCTGGTACGCCTGGGACGTGTGCCGGAATTTCTAGGCCGAAAATCGGATCTTTTACCGTTTCGACATTGTTGAGCTCGCCTTCAAGCGCCGATTGCACCATCGCGCGCGTATATTGTAGCTTCATGCGGTTGCCGACGCCGTATTCGCCGCCCGTCCAGCCGGTGTTCACTAAAAATACTTGCACATTGTGCTCGTCAATTTTTTTGCCGAGCATTTCCGCATAGCGCGTTGCTGGAAGCGGCAAGAATGGTGCGCCAAAGCACGTCGAGAACGTCGCTTGCGGCGAAGTGATGCCGCGTTCTGTGCCGGCCAATTTGCTCGTATAGCCGCTTAAGAAATGGTACATCGCTTGCTCTCTCGTTAATTTGCTGATTGGCGGCAACACTCCGAATGCGTCGGCTGTTAAGAAAATGATCGTCGTCGGATGGCCGGCGACGCTTGGATCGACGATGTTGTCGATTGCTTGAATCGGATAGGCGGCGCGTGTATTTTCAGTGAGCGTACCATCATCATAGTTCGGAATGCGCGTATACTCGTCAATGACGACGTTTTCTAGCACGGCACCAAACCGAATCGCGTCAAAAATTTGTGGCTCTTTTTCCCGCGACAAGTTAATGCATTTCGCATAGCAACCGCCTTCAATGTTAAACACGCCGCTATTTGACCATCCGTGCTCATCATCACCAATTAACCGGCGTTTCGGGTCGGCAGAAAGCGTCGTTTTTCCTGTGCCGGAAAGCCCGAAAAATAGTGCAACATCTCCTTCTTGGCCAACGTTGGCTGAGCAATGCATCGGCAAAATATTTTGTTCTGGAAGAAGATAGTTCACGACTGAGAAAATGGACTTTTTAATTTCGCCTGCATATTCTGTCCCACCGATTAAGACGATGCGGCGTTCAAAGGAAATGATGATAAACGTTTCTGACTTCGTTCCATCTACCGCAGGGTCTGCTTTAAAATTCGGTGCAGAAATGACGGTAAATTGTGCTTGATGTTCCGCCAACTCTTCTTCTGTCGGGCGAATAAACAATTGATGGGCAAACAAGTTGTGCCATGCAAACTCGTTAATGACTTGAATTGGCAAGCGATATTTCGGATCAGCTCCAGCAAACCCTTTAAAGACGAAAATTTCGTCTTTTGCCATTAAATAATCAATCACCTTATTATATAATTTCTCAAACACTTCTTCCGCAATCGGCTGATTAACGGAACCCCAATCGATTTTATCTTTTGTGGAAGCTTCTTCAACAATGTACTTATCTTTTGGCGAACGTCCTGTATATTTTCCAGTTGTCGTTGCGACGGCACCTGTCAGCGTCAACATCCCTTCCTTGCGGGCAAGAACTTTTTCGACTAATTGAGGAACGGATAAGTTTTCTTGCACATTCGATTGGTGTAGCAATACCGCCAATTTATTCGTGACGTCAACAATGCTCATATACAATACCTACCTTTTTTTTGTTAATTTATCCCCTTGAAAATAGTATAACACATTAGGATAATTAGTCCATACTATTTATTGTAATTTTTGTTTTTATTTTTGTCTATTTTGTTGCAAATTTTTCGTGACGTTTTTTTCTAAGGCAATCCGCAAAAAAATTATGAAACGATGTTGACTTTTTTTTATTATTTAAGTTATGATAACATATTGAACGGTTACTCTTATCCCGAGTTGGTGGAGGGACAGGCCCAATGAAACCCAGCAACCGTCACAACAATTGTACATGTGAAATGGTGCTAACCTGTGGCAAGGCAACGCCCTTGAACGATAAGAGTGAAAGGCTCGATAAGAATGCAATCACCTTTCCTCGCAGTTGAAGGAAAGGTTTTTTCGTTGATAGACGTGGGAAAATGAGTGCCGTATCAATTTTTTTACAAGGGGCACAAGATACGCTCCATGATGAACAGAAAAGAGGAGGAAATTGACGAATGTCAGCAAAACGCCGTTTATTTACTTCGGAATCTGTAACAGAAGGCCACCCGGACAAAATTTGTGACCAAATTTCTGACGCGATTTTAGACGCGATTTTAGCGAAGGACCCAAATGCGCGCGTCGCATGCGAAACGAGCGTAACAACTGGCTTAGTATTAGTAAGCGGAGAAATTACGACATCGACGTACGTTGATATTCCGAAAATTGTTCGTGATACGGTTCGTGAAATCGGCTATACGCGTGCAAAATTCGGATTTGACGCGGATACGTGCGCGGTGTTGACTTCGATTGATGAACAATCGCCAGACATTGCAATGGGTGTTGATAAAGCGTTAGAAGCGCGTGAAGGTCAGATGACTGACGAAGAAATCGAAGCGATTGGTGCGGGCGACCAAGGGTTAATGTTCGGATTTGCTTGCAATGAGACGAAAGAACTAATGCCATTACCGATTTCATTGGCACACAAATTAGCACGTCGCTTAGCAGAAGTTCGCAAAGAAGACATTTTGCCTTACTTGCGTCCAGACGGAAAAACACAAGTAACGGTCGAGTACGATGAGAACGGCAAACCGGTTCGCATCGACACAATCGTTGTTTCGACGCAGCACCATCCAGAAATTACACAAGATCAAATTGTGCGCAACATTAAAGAACATGTCATTCAGCCTGTCGTTCCAGCAGAGTTAATTGACGAAAATACGAAATACTTTATCAACCCAACGGGCCGCTTCGTGATCGGTGGTCCACAAGGGGATGCGGGATTAACAGGCCGTAAAATTATCGTCGACACATATGGCGGATACGCTCGTCACGGCGGCGGTGCGTTCTCTGGAAAAGACCCAACAAAAGTAGACCGCTCGGCGGCATACGCGGCTCGTTATGTAGCGAAAAACATCGTTGCTGCTGGTCTTGCAGATAAATGCGAAGTGCAATTAGCGTATGCGATCGGTGTCGCGAAACCAGTATCCATTTCGATCGACACGTTCGGCACAGGGAAAGTATCCGAAGACATTTTAGTTGAAGTTGTCCGCAACAACTTTGACCTTCGCCCAGCAGGCATCATTAAAATGCTAGACTTGCGCCGCCCGATTTACAAACAAACAGCCGCTTACGGTCACTTTGGACGTACAGACATCGACCTTCCGTGGGAGCGTACGGATAAAGCAGAAGTGTTAAAAGAGCAAGCACTCGCGTTAGCGAAGTAAAAACGGAAAGAGAGTTACGAATCGTAGCTCTCTTTCTCTTTTCCTGAAACGAAATCTTTCTTATATACGACTAATTATTAATTGATTCTGGCTAAACTAAATGTAATCGTTTGTCTAAAGATGTGGTATAATTTCTAAGTTGAATTTCACAAAAGTAGGTGACAACGGCATGTGTGGGTTTATTGGATGTATTTATGATGAACCGAAAACAATGGATGAACAATGGAAACAAACGTTTACAGAGATGAATGATATCATTACCCATCGCGGACCGGATGATGACGGGTATTTTTTTGATGATTATGTCCATTTCGGCTTTCGACGCCTTAGCATTATCGATTTAGAAGCGGGGCATCAGCCGCTTTCTTATGAAAACGAGCGATATTGGATTATTTTTAATGGAGAAATTTACAACTACGTCGAATTGCGCGAAGAACTATTGCAACAAGGTTATACATTTTCCACCCATTCGGATACAGAAGTGATTATCGCTCTTTACAGCCATGCGAAAGAAAAAGCGGTCGAAAAGCTGCGAGGCATGTTTGCTTTTGTCATTTGGGATAAAGAAGAAAAGACGATTTTGGCGGCGCGCGACCCGTTTGGTATTAAACCGTTTTTCTATTTTGAACAAAACGGACGTACGTTTTTTGCTTCGGAGAAAAAGAGCATTTTGCATGCGCTAGGGTATGATACACTTCATTACGATGCATTACAGCATTATTTAACGTTCCAATACGTTCCTGAGCCTTTCACGATGTCAGCTGATATTCGGAAGCTAGAGCCAGGTCATTATATCCAAAAGAAAATCGGGGAGCCGTTAACGATTCGGCCATACTGGAAAGCAACGTTTCACCCGATTGTTCAGACGGAAGAGGAACTAGTAAAAGAAATTCGTGATGTGTTGTTTGATTCGGTGAGAGTGCATATGCGAAGTGATGTTCCGGTCGGGTCGTTTTTATCTGGTGGCATCGATTCATCGCTTATTGCATCGATTGCAAAACAATTTCATCCAAATATTAAAACGTTCTCGGTCGGTTTTGAACGGGAAGGGTTTAGTGAAATCGATGTAGCAAAAGAAACGGCGGCAAAGCTAGGAGTAGAAAATATTAGCTACGTCATCTCCCCACGAGAATATATGGACGAAATGCCAAAAATTATGTGGCATATGGATGATCCGCTTGCGGACCCAGCAGCTGTTCCGCTTTATTTTGTTGCACGTGAAGCAAGAAAGCATGTAACGGTTGTCTTGTCTGGAGAAGGGGCAGATGAGTTGTTTGGCGGCTACAATATTTATCGTGAACCGCAGTCATTAGAAGTGTTTGAACGGATGCCGAATGCGGCAAAATCCGCGCTGCGCGTCATTGCTCGCATGCTTCCGGATGGGGTAAAAGGAAAAAGCTTTATCGAGCGCGGGTTAACGCCAATGGAAGAACGGTATATCGGCAATGCGAAAATGTTTAGCGAAGCGGAAAAGCGTGAATTACTTAAGAGCTATCGCGACGAACTAGACTACACAACGATTACGCGCCCGCTTTATGACCAAACCCCGGATTATCCTCCGGTGAATCGAATGCAATATGTGGACATTCATACGTGGCTACGCGGGGATATTTTATTGAAGGCAGACAAAATGACGATGGCACATTCGCTTGAATTGCGCGTGCCGTTTTTAGATAAAGAAGTATTTGCTGTCGCCGCCAAAATCGCACCAGAATGGAAAACAGCAAACAATACGACAAAATATATTTTGCGCAAAGCCGCGGAAGGAATTGTTCCTGATCATGTGCTACATCGCAAAAAACTAGGGTTTCCTGTTCCAATTCGCCATTGGCTAAAAAATGAAATGTATGATTGGGCGAAAACAATCATCAAAGAAAGCGAAACCGACCACTTGTTCCGCAAGGACGTGCTCTACCGCTTACTAGAAGAGCATTGTGCGAATAAAGCCGACCATAGCCGAAAAATTTGGACAGTGCTTGCCTTTATGATTTGGCATCAAGTGTATATGGAAAAAAAATATGATTTTTCACATGGAAAAAAAGACAAGCAACCCGTATCCATTTAACAACGGAGAAGCCTCCCCATCTCTGTAGATGGAGAGGCTTATTTCGGTTGATACGTAATTGCTTGTTTCCCCATTTGCACCCAAGCGGCTAAAAAGTCGTCTTTCGGTGCTTTTTTATTTTTTTGGCCGGAAAGCGGGTCGTTGAAATAAATATAGTCTTGATCATAGCCAGTAATAACAACAGAATGTTCATAGTACGTAATTTTAATTGTGCCATTGGGCGTGTCCCATTCGCGAAACGCAGATTCCGGAAGTTCTCGAAACGTGCTATTTGTAATCACTAGAACTGGAGCACCTTGTGATAAATATTTTTGTAACTCAGTAAAATCTCTACCAGTGAGATTAACGATTCGATTCGGCAAATATTGTTTCGCTAGTTCCTCAATCGGCTCATGATATACACCAAGCCCAGGGGTCTCGAGCGAAAACATGTCGCCGACAAATCCGTTATGTGGATTACCGAAATATACTTTGCCGTTGCGGCGCTGAAAAGGGGTCGGATCCTTTTTTATTTGTTTGGCAAGCGTTGTTTTATCGACTTGTACGCCTGCATCTTGAAGAAGCATCGCAAGGCTTGTTACTTCACAGCCACGCGGCAATTCTGGCATTTGTTGAATGAGCGGAACATCAAGCAGGACGAATGGTTTAATTTCTCCCTCGACAAAGGAAGATACGACTCGACGCAACTCGGTTTCTTCTTTTACAAAACTCAAATTCTTCCACTGTTTAATAGCGGTTTGAATTTGTTGTTGCAACAACAGCGGGACGACTAAAATCGTCAAGCAAAAAGAAACAACCGCAGCCTTCCAGAGAGACTTAAGCCAATAAATAATACCGACGCCGATGAGAACGGCAACTAATAGGAAAAGTACATTTGTCATACCGCTAACTCCTTATTTTACAAACTCCCGCTCCTATCTTATCATATTGCCGGTGATAAAGAAGGCGAAAAATATTTCATCGAAAGGGACATTATTGGGGATGTTGAATCGATTTATAATATTGTCCTTTTTCGACATATTCACGGCGAATGCGTGCCATTTCTCGCTCATCTTCTTCGGTTAGCTGTCGTACTACTTTTGCTGGACGCCCGAACGCGAGTGTGCGCGGCGGAATTTTTTTTCCGGGTGGAACTAGGCTTCCTGCGCCGATAAATGCTCCTTCCCCAATTTCTGCGCCATCAAGGATGATGGCGCCCATGCCAATCAATGCGTTTTTGCGGATGATAGCACTGTGCAAAATGACTTGATGACCAACCGTTACATCGTCTTCGATAATGAGCGGATTGTTTGGACTTTGATGCAAAACTGAGTTATCTTGAATATTGACACGACTGCCGATGATTGTCGGTGCGACATCGCCGCGAATGACAGTATTAAACCAAATGCTTGTTTCCTCGCCGATTGTTACATCGCCAGTAATCGTCACATAATCAGCAATAAACGCTGATTGTGCGATTTTTGGATATTTGTCTTTGTATGGGTAAATCATTGCTTTCTTCCTTCCTTTTTCCGTATGTATTATAAGTGTACAAACTTTTTTTCAATTCGTAAACGAAAGCGAGGGATTTTTATGTGGAAATGGGAAGCGACAGAGCCGAAAGGAGTTGTCGTGATCGTTCACGGGGCGGCAGAGCATCATGGCCGATACAAATGGCTCATCGAAATGTTTCGCTTGAGCGGGTTTCATGTCGTCATGGGTGATTTGCCAGGACAAGGGACGACGACGCGAAGAAAGCGGGGGCATATTCAGTCGTTTGATGAGTATATAAACGAAGTGAAGGATTGGGTTGAAGCTGCAAAAGCGTTTCATTTGCCTATTTTTCTTCTTGGCCATAGCATGGGCGGTCTTGTCGTCATTCGGACGTTGCAGGAAAATCACCTTCCAATAAGCGGCGTTCTTTTATCGTCGCCATGTTTAGGACTTGTTACATACCCGTCGAAAGGGCTTGATGTTTTGTCGAAAATGTTGAATTATGTTGCCCCTGCGATGTTGTTTGACTCTGGGCTGTCGGTGGAGATGGCGACACGAAATGAAGAAGTACGCGAAATGGACAAAAACGATTCACTTTATGTCACGAGAGTATCTGTCCGTTGGTATCGCGAGCTAGTAAACGCGATGAAGCTCGCTCGACGCAATATCGACAAATTTCCGGATGTTCCGCTGTTGCTTATGCAGGGAGGCGACGATAAAATTGTGGACAAGGCAGTTGTCAAACAATGGTTTGATCAGTTGCCAATTTCAGAAAAAATATATAAAGAATGGGACTCGCTATATCATGAAATTTTCAATGAGCCGGAGCGTGAGGATGTGTTTTTGTATGCAAAAACATTTTTTGAAACACAGCTAATGCTTCGGAGAACATAGTTGAGGTGAGAGTTGTTGAGTATTCCGACGCATCCTGTTTCATTAATGAAAAACGTATATCGCGATGTGTTTCCAATCGTACATCGTGAATTGGAGTTTTGGCGAAAAAAAGCGGAGAAAATTCCTGATGCAGAATTGCGTAAACAAGCGCTAGCAAGCATGAATACAAAAGCATTTCATTGTGAAGGCGGCGCGATTTTGGCGTTACTAGCAGAAGCGAACCGAGAAGAATGCATTCGGTTTATTGTCGCTTATCAAACGATTAGCGATTATCTCGATAATTTATGTGACCGGAGCACATCGCTAGACCCGTTAGACTTTCGCGCGCTTCATGATTCGATGCCCGATGCGTTATGTATCGATGCTGTTCCAACGAATTATTATCGGTATCGAAGCGAACAAAATGATGGGGGCTATTTACATGAACTTGTCTATACGTGCCAAGACGTATTGAAAAAAGTCCCCCATTATGACACGATTGCGCCGCTCTTAAAAGAATTGGCGGGATATTATTGCGATTTGCAAGTACATAAACATGTGAAACAAGAAGAGCGCATTCCGCGGTTGACACAATGGTTTGCGCAACATCAAAACAGCCTCCCGCCAATGGAATGGTACGAGTTTTCCGCATGTTCTGGTTCGACGCTCGGTATCTTTTGTTTAGTGGCATATGCGTTCAATGAATCGTTTTCGAAAGAGATGGCGCGCCGCGTTCGTGATGGCTATTTTCCGTACATTCAAGGCTTGCATATTTTACTTGACTATTTTATTGACCAAGAAGAAGACCGGCTTGGCGGTGATTTAAATTTTTGTTTTTATTATCCAAACGATATCGTGTTATTAGAACGGCTATGTCACTTTATAGAGGAAGCAGAAAGGCGTCTTTTGGAATTGCCTCACGGGGCATTTCATCGGTTGATTCACCGCGGCTTATTAGGGCTGTATTTATCGGATGAAAAAGCGCGGGCACATCCTAACATGCGCCGGCTAGCGAAGCAGTTACTCCGCGCCGGCGGCTCCATTTCTCGCTTTTTTTACTGGAACGGCCGCATGTATCGAGCGTGGCAAAAATGGGCGTAAACCATTTTTTTGTCGTTGAACAAAGAAGGCTGCCTTTCGTTGTGTGGGGCAGCCTATTGTCGTTTTTCGATCGCAATAATAAATGGTGGATGGTTGATTTGGTTGATAAACTGGTAGCGAAGCACATGCGCGCGCTGCTGGTCGAGCATTTCGACATAGGAAAGCAACTCATCGCGCTCGACTGCTCCTTCTGGATGTCCGTGGTAAATGACGAGTACGATAATTCCTTCCGGTGCCATGATGTGAAGTAATTGTTCTACTGCACGGATCGTTGAATCAGGTTTGGTGACAATTTGTTTATTTCCTCCCGGCAAGTAGCCAAGGTTAAAAATGGCGCCGGTAATGCGTCCATGATAGTCGGTCGGAATTGCGTTGCGCAATTCATCATGGCTTTTTTGAAATAATGTCACTTGTTCAAGCGCTTGATGTTCTTTTAGACGGGCGATTGTATTTTCAATTGCTTGTGCTTGAATATCGAAGCCAAAAACGCGCCCTGTTTTCCCGACTCGTTCGGCTAAATAAAGCGTATCGTGTCCGTTGCCGACCGTAGCATCGACCGCCACGTCTCCAGGTTGGACAGCAAGGTCAAGCAACGAGCGGGCAAACGGCAAAATGCGGGCAAGCTTCATCTGGAAATCGCCTCTTTTTTATAATATTTTCCTTGGTAGCTATTGCGCCGTTCGAGTTCCGCATCAATGGCATTTAATACTTCCCATTTATTGACGCTCCACATTGGACCGATCATTAAGTCAATCGGACCGTCACCAGTAATGCGATGGACGACCATTTCCGGCGGTAAAATTTCGAGTTGGTCACAAACGAGTTGAACGTATTCATCAAACGATAAAAACGTTAATAATCCTTTTTCGTATTGCTTCACCATCGGAGTCCCTTTTAATAAATGCAGTAAGTGAATTTTAATGCCTTGTACGTCTAAGTTTGCGACCGTTTTGGCAGTTTCCATCATCATGTCATAGTCCTCAAGCGGCAAGCCGTTAATAATATGGGAGCAGACGCGAATGCCGTGTTTGCGAAGTTTTTGCACCCCTTCGACGTAGCAGGCGAAATCATGCGCGCGGTTAATGAGAAGCGCTGTTCGTTCGTGAACTGTTTGCAAGCCAAGCTCGACCCATAAATATGTGCGCTCGTTTAATTCCGCCAAATAGTCAACGACATCGTCCGGCAAGCAGTCAGGACGTGTGGCAATCGACAACCCGACGACGTCGTCTAATTGTAAGACCGTTTCGTATTTTTCCCGCAACACATCGACAGGGGCGTGGGTGTTCGTGAATGCCTGGAAATACGCTAAATATTTTCCATCTCTCCATTTGGCGTGCATTTTTTCTTTAATGTCATGAAATTGGGTTACTAAGTCATCCGCGCGGTTGCCGGCAAAGTCGCCGGAGCCAGCTGCACTGCAAAATGTGCAGCCACCGTATGCGACCGTACCGTCGCGATTTGGGCAATCAAAGCCGCCATCGAGAGCCACTTTAAAAACTTTATGGCCGAACGTTTGCCGTAAATGATAGTTCCACGTATGGTATCGTTTGTTGTCGTTTGTATATGGAAAAGGGTTCATCGTCATCACCTTGTATTTACTGATAGTTGTCATTTTAGCATTGTAGCATGATTCAGGTGAAAAATCGACAGTTTCCAATCATTAACATCATAATGAGAAAGAGGAGTGCGCACATTAAAAATGGACAAATTTTTTAGGTGGAGGGAACACAATGGCGACGCGGCAATCAGTAGATGAGTTTTTACAGCATTGTGAAGATGTCATTCGTTTTGCGAAAGAGCAATATAACGAGGCACAGCGGCAAGAACATAACAATGACATAGAATACATGAACGCGCAACAAATGCTTGAGCAGGCAGTAAATGATTTAGCCCATTTGGCGTTAAGTTGCAACGCCCAGCAACGTGAACAGTTACATCGGATGCGCTTACAGCTTGAGCAATTGCAAAACGACATGATTTTATTAGACCATTAAAGGAGGTAGCCATGAAAAAACGTTCAAAGCAAAACAATCCAGAACAAAAAACGTTGCATTTGAAAAGTTTCGACGATCCAGTAAAAGAAGTGAAACAACGGAACGCGAAAAAAGGGCAAGAAGCGAAAGCAGAATACCATGCCGAACAATAAGCGAAGCACTCGGAGATAATCCGGGTGCTTTTTTCAAATGCCAGAAAAAACAGAACGGGGCGAAAACAAAAAGTAGCGAACAAAAAACGTGCTTCGTATAATAGTGGATGAAATTATTCGGATGATACTTGCAACGAAGTGATAAATTTCTTAAAATAATGATTATAATAAAATATTCCCAAATGACCGTGAAAAGGAGTAGTAGTGAACAAAACGGGCTGCAGAGAGTTGACGGCTGGTGCGAGTCAACCGAAGTTTGTTTACGAACTCGCCTTGGAGTTGCGTGTGCGAATGAGGTAGCATGCGCCGTGAATCTGCGTTAATGAGTCGAGTGAGCGTTTTTTGTGCGCTAATGAGGGTGGTACCGCGGGAAATTCGACCTCTCGTCCCTTTTGATGAAGGACGAGAGGTTTTTTTATTTTATTTTTTGTTAACACTTTGGAAATAGACATAGAAAGATGGGAGGATACGACATGAGCTTCAATCATCGCGAGATTGAGAAAAAATGGCAGAAATATTGGGAAGAGAATAAAACGTTTAAGACGACCGAAGAGGAAGGGAAGAGAAAATTTTATGCTTTGGATATGTTCCCATATCCGTCTGGCGCTGGTCTTCATGTCGGGCATCCAGAAGGGTATACAGCGACTGATATTTTAGCGCGTATGAAGCGCATGCAAGGATATAATGTCCTTCACCCGATGGGATGGGATGCATTCGGCTTGCCTGCAGAGCAATATGCCCTTGATACCGGGAACGACCCAGCAGAATTTACTGAAAAAAATATTAACAACTTCCGGCGCCAAATTAAATCGTTAGGTTTTTCATACGATTGGGACCGGGAAGTCAACACAACCGATCCAAATTATTACAAATGGACCCAGTGGATTTTCTTAAAACTGTACGAAAAAGGTTTAGCGTATATGGATGAAGTGCCAGTCAACTGGTGCCCGGCGCTAGGGACGGTTTTAGCCAATGAAGAAGTCATTGACGGAAAGAGCGAACGCGGCGGGCATCCAGTGATCCGCAAGCCGATGAAACAATGGATGCTTCGCATTACCGCATATGCTGATCGCCTGCTTGAAGATTTAGAAGAGCTAGACTGGCCAGAAAGCATTAAAGAAATGCAGCGCAACTGGATTGGTCGTTCAGAAGGAGCACACATTCATTTTTCCATTGACGGCCATGATGAAATGTTTACCGTCTTTACCACTCGTCCAGATACGTTATTTGGCGCCACTTACGCTGTGCTTGCTCCTGAACATCCGCTCGTGGAAAAAATTACGACTCCAGAGCAAAAAGAAGCAGTGGAAGCATATTTACAACAAATTCAAAGCAAAACCGACCTTGAGCGCACCGATTTAGCGAAAGAAAAAACAGGGGTATTTACGGGTGCTTATGCAATCAATCCGGCAAACGGTGAGAAATTGCCAATTTGGATTGCTGATTATGTGTTGATGAGCTACGGTACTGGCGCGATTATGGCGGTTCCAGCACACGATGAGCGCGACTATGAATTTGCGAAAAAATTTAATTTGCCTATAAAACAAGTTGTTGCCGGTGGTGAAGTGTCGAAAGAGCCGTATACGGGAGATGGCGAACATATTAACTCTGATTTCTTAAACGGCTTAAATAAAGAAGAAGCGACGAAGAAAATGATCGAATGGTTGGAGAAAAACGGCAAAGGCGAGAAAAAAGTATCGTATCGCCTCCGCGACTGGTTGTTTAGCCGCCAGCGCTATTGGGGTGAGCCCATTCCGATCATCCATTGGGAAGATGGAACGATGACGCCCGTACCGGAAGAAGAATTGCCACTTGTGCTTCCGAAAACGGATGAAATTAAACCGTCCGGAACAGGCGAATCGCCGCTAGCGAACATTGAAGAATGGGTGAACGTTGTGGACCCGAAAACAGGGAAAAAAGGGCGCCGCGAAACGAATACGATGCCACAATGGGCAGGAAGTTGCTGGTATTACTTACGCTATATCGACCCGCACAACAGCGAGCAATTAGCTGATCCAGAAAAATTGAAAAAATGGCTACCAGTGGACATTTACATCGGTGGTGCGGAGCATGCCGTGCTTCACTTATTGTATGCTCGCTTCTGGCATAAATTCTTATATGACATCGGCGTCGTGCCGACGAAAGAGCCGTTCCAAAAATTATTTAACCAAGGGATGATTCTTGGGGAAAACAACGAGAAAATGAGCAAATCAAAAGGGAACGTTGTTAACCCAGACGATATTATTGAAAGCCATGGTGCCGACACATTGCGTCTATATGAAATGTTTATGGGACCACTTGAAGCGTCGATTGCATGGTCGACAAAAGGGTTGGACGGTGCTCGTCGCTTCTTAGATCGCGTTTGGCGCTTGTTTGTTGAAGAAAACGGTGAATTGAATCCAAAAATTGTAAGTGAACCAGAAACAGATACATTAGAACGCATTTATCATCAAACGGTGAAAAAAGTAACTGAGGATTATGAAGCAATTCGTTTTAATACCGCTATTTCGCAGCTTATGGTGTTTATCAATGAAGCGTATAAGGCACCAGTATTGCCAAAAGCGTATGTGGAAGGGTTCGTGAAGCTGTTGTCCCCTGTTTGCCCACATATCGCAGAGGAGTTATGGGAAAAGCTAGGCCACATGAATTCGATTGCGTACGAAGCGTGGCCGGCGTATGATGAAGCGAAGTTAGTTGAGGACGAAGTCGAAATCGTTGTGCAAGTAAACGGCAAAGTGCGGGCGAAATTGAATGTACCGGCAGATGCTTCTAAGGAACAGCTTGAGCAAATCGCGATGGAAGACGAGAAAATTAAAGAACAAATCGAAGGAAAGACCGTACGCAAAGTTATTGCTGTTCCAGGGAAATTGGTAAATATTGTAGCAAATTAATCTCCAATAAGTTATCCCCGCTTCCCGTTAGGCGGGGAACTATATTGAGAAAAGAAAGGAGACTGTGTCATGGAAGAGATTAAAGAAATTACAGCTGAAGAGCTTAAACAAAAGCTAGAAAGAGGAGAACGCCTAAATGTAGTAGATGTGCGTGAAGATGAAGAGGTCGCCCAAGGGATGATTCCAGGCGCAAAGCATATTCGGATGGGGGACATCCCGAGCCGTTTGGACGAATTCAAAAAAGATGAAGAATACATTTTTGTTTGTCGTTCTGGCGTACGCAGCGGAAACGTTTGTTACTATTTGCAAGAGCTAGGCTATAACGTATGCAACATGATCGGTGGCATGCTTGCATGGGACGGAGAAATCATCCCAAAATAACACAAAGCTTTTACAGCTTTGTGTTTTTTTACTAAGATAGGAAAGTATAAAATTTTGCAATTGGGCAGAGAGCTGTCTAGCTCCAAGCGCCATCGGTGTGATGCGCTCCTCCCCTTCTTTCAGCGGCGACACATGGAGAAACTTCAGCGATTTTGCCCACGAAGAATGAAGCAACTGCTTAGTTCGAGCTCTCCTCGGTGGGGCTTGTGCGCTCTTCGCCGATAGGCGGGCGCTTTGCCCTTTTCTTATGTAGAAAGGATTTTTGCCGTAAACAAAGAACTATATTTTTGAGGGGGAGAGTAGAATGTACAAAGTGAAAGTGTTCGATGAAGAGCATGAAAAAGATTTAGAAGCATCGGTCAATCGTTTTTTGGCTGGGTTAAAAGAAGGCCAGCTTATCGACATTAAATACGATGTCGCATTAATGGAATCAGAAGGAGAGCAAATCTATTGCTTCTCGGCGATGGTCGTATATCGAGCCTAGCCAAAAAAGGACTAGGCTCTGTGTGCATATTCTGCTGCATTCATTCCAGCAAGACGACCCGTGACGAGGGCAGCGGTAATGTTATATCCGCCTGTGTAGCCGTGGATGTCTAAAATTTCTCCACAAAAATAAAGCCCTTCCATCAGCTTTGATGCCATTTCTTTTGGATGGATTTCCTTCACCGATACACCTCCGCCGGTGACGAACGCTTTTTCGAGTGGCAATGTGCCGTGGACATAAAAGATAAAATTTTTGCAGTTGGAAACAAACGCACGTACTTTTTCATGCGAAAGCGTACTTGCTGGCGCTTGCGGATCAATTTCATTTTTTTCTAACAAAAACAATAAATAACGCTCCGGGAGTAGTCCTTTTAAGACGTTTTTCACCGCTTTCTTTGGCTCTGTTTTGAATAGATGGATGATGCGCTGAAATAATATCTCGCCATTTTCGTCAGGTAGCGCATCAACGCTCATCGCGACTGCTGCTGCTTTTTTTAATTCTTTCACGACAAATTGACTGCAACGTAGTGCAGCTGGGCCAGAAATGCCAAAATGGGTGAAAATCATGTCCATGCGATGTGTGACGACGATCTTCCCTTTTTGATTCAGCACGCTCAACGCCACATCCCGCATCGAAAGCCCCTGCAACGTCCGCGCTTGAATAAACGGCTCATGCGAGGTAATGGGCACTTCGGTCGGAAACAGCTCGGTCACCGTATGCCCTGCTTTTTCCGCCCACACGTAGCCATCACCAGTTGAACCGGTGTGGGGGACGGATTTTCCGCCGACAGCAATTACGACGCTTGTTGCAGCAATAAATTCTCCTGTTTTTAACGTTACTCCGACGGTTTTCCCCTCTTGATATTCGACATCGGCAACAGGGCTGTTAAGGCGAATGTGCACCCCAAGCCGATCAAGTTCATGAATTAACGCCCGAACGACTGATTGGGCGTCATCTGTCACAGGAAACATTCGCCCGTGGTCCTCTTCTTTGAGCGCCACCCCAAGCCTTTCAAAAAAACGGATAATGTCTTCGTTATTAAACACGGAAAATGCGCTATGTAAAAAACGACCGTTTCCTGGAATATGTTGAATAATTTCTTCAATCGGCAAACGATTCGTTACATTGCAGCGTCCCCCACCAGAAATTGCAAGCTTGCGACCAAGCTTGTCTCCTTTATCAATGAGTAAAACCCTCGCGTTTTGTTCAGCGGCGGCAATCGCTGCCATTAAGCCAGACGGTCCGCCACCAATGACAAGGACATCATACACTTGCTCCACCAACCTTTCTTTCTCTATTATAGTCAAGAGGAGAAAATTTCTCGACTTTCTCGTGAATGTGATAAAATACAGAAGTTATGAAAAGTCGCTTTTAGGGAAGGGATATTATGTCATCAAAATTGTTGCGCGGGACGTTTATATTGACTGCTGGAGTATTGCTATCACGCATTCTCGGGCTTGTGTATGTCATCCCATTTTACCCGCTTGTCGGAAAACAAGGGGGAGCGCTTTATTCGTACGGATATGTGCCGTATCAAATTTTTATAAGCCTTGCGACGGCTGGGGTGCCGCTAGCTGTTTCAAAGTTTGTCTCGAAATATAATGCGTTAGGAGAATATCGCACCGGTTACCGGTTGTTTCGCTCAGGGCTTGTATTAATGACGATGACTGGTCTTGCCGCTTGCGCGATTCTTTATATGATTGCCCCATGGATTGCGCCGTTTGTTATTGATGAACAAATCAAAGGAAACTCGGTGGCTGATGTCGTCACAGTCATTCGTGCTGTAAGTTTTGCACTAATTATTGTGCCGGTGATGAGTTTAATTCGTGGGTTTTTCCAAGGGCATGAATCGATGGGGCCCACGGCGGCGTCACAAGTAGTCGAGCAACTCATTCGTATCGTTTTTTTGCTTGCCAGTTGCTATATTGTCTTACGGGTGCTTCACGGTTCGCTTGTGACAGCAGTTAGTTTGGCAACGTTTGCAGCGTTTATCGGAGCAGTAGGAGGTCTTGCGGTACTAGTTTGGTATTGGTGGAAACGAAGATCGTATTTGGCACAATTGCTTACAAAAGATCGCGGACAGCTTCATCCACCGTTAAAAGACATGTACAAAGAATTAATTATGTATGCGGCACCGTTCGTTTTTGTGGGATTAGCAACACCGCTTTATCAGCTCATTGATCAGTTTACGTTCAATCGAGCGATGACAGAGATTGGTTTAGCGAAAATTTCCGAAGAAGCGTATTCGATTTTTAACGTTTGGGCGCAAAAGCTCGTGATTATCCCTGTGACGCTAGCGACGTCATTTGGGTTGACGCTTATCCCAACAATTACAAAAGCATACGTGGCGAACGACCGAAAATCGCTGCGCAAATATTTAAACCAAACGTTTCAAGTCGTCCTATTTTTAACGGTGCCGGCGGTCGTCGGAATGGCAGTGTTAGCAGAGCCGGTGTATGCCGCGTTTTACAGCTATGATTCGCTCGGAGGAGAAGTGTTGCGTTGGTACGCCCCGACGGCGATTTTATTTGCGCTGTTTTCTGTGACAGCCGCGGTATTGCAAGGAATTAATCAGCAGCGCTTTACAGTTGTTAGTTTAACGCTTGGCTTATTGGTAAAGCTTTTACTTAATACATTCTTAATTACGCAATTTGCAACAATAGGTGCGGTATTGGCAACGACGTTTGGGTATTTCGTATCGGTTACGTTGAATTTATGGATTATAAAAAAATACACTAACTATCGTTATAAACTTGTTATTCGCCGTACGTTGTTAATCGGAATTTTTACGGCGGTTATGTCGGTCGTTGTCACGACTGTACTACACATATGCGAATGGTTGGTCCATTACAATGGAGGACGAATCGAATCGATTGTGATTGTGACTATTAGCGCTATTTTTGGTGCAGGCGTATATTGGGCGATGAGCGAACGAATTGGGTTACTAGCATTATTATTTGGAGAGCGATTCACTTTTTTACAACGAAAAAAGAAGGCGGTATCGTAAACCGACCTTCTTTTGATGATTAAAACCCGTCTCCTGAAAACGGAATGCCAAGCTGCCGCTCGATGCGCTGCAACCGGCGATTAAGGCGGTTAATGCGTTCTCCTTGCCGTTCAAGTGTTCGCTCGATTCGGTTTAGTCGTTGTTCAATGTTTCCGGGATAGCTAGGGTATCCTCCAGGATAGCTAGGGTATCCTCCAGGATAGCCGCCCGGTACTCCTTCTGGCGTGCCGCCTGGATATCCTGGATATGCACCACTCGGTTGTTGTGGGCGATAATCGTACATGGGCAAATCTCCTTTCGTTTTTTTCTTAAGCATTGTATGTCACGAGAGAAAAAGCGGACTAGGCAAATGCCTAACTTAGCAAATTTTCGTAAGGGAGGCTTTAGGTTGCGGATAGATAAACTGTTAGCCAATATGGGGTTTGGGACGAGGAAAGAAGTGAAGAAATTGCTTAAATCAGGAGCAGTGAAAGTGGACGATATCATCATCAAAGACCCGAAAACGCAAGTGAACCCTTCAGAGAAAACGGTGACTGTATGGGGAGAAGAGGTGGAGTATAAAAAATTTATTTATTTAATGATGAATAAACCGCCTGGTGTCATTTCAGCAACGGAAGATGATTTTGAAGAAACGGTCGTTGACTTGTTAGAAGAGGAAGATCAACGATTTGCACCATTTCCCGTCGGACGGCTTGATAAAGATACGGAAGGATTGTTGTTGTTGACCAATGATGGACAGCTTGCCCATCAATTGTTGTCTCCGAAAAAGCACGTACCGAAAACGTATTTTGCTATCATTGAGGGGGAAGTGACAAAAGCAGATATGGAAGCGTTTCTTCGCGGTGTTGTTCTCGATGATGGGTATGAAACAAAGCCATCCGAGCTTGTTATTTTATCATCTGGTCTTCGTTCGGAGGTAGAGGTGACGATTACAGAAGGGAAATTCCATCAAGTGAAACGAATGTTTCAAGCAGTTGGAAAGCGAGTGGTGTATTTGAAGCGCATACAAATGGGACCACTGTCGCTTGATCCCACGCTTGCGTTAGGGGAATATCGGGAATTGACAGAGGACGAAGTAGAGCAGTTAAAACAATACGTACCGTCTGGCGCAAAAAAAGGGAACCTTTCTTGAGGTTCCTTTTCTATATGGATTGTTTTTGGTATGTTGAGGCTCACCGTTTGTTTTTATAACCTCTCACCTTTTTCGTATGACCTTTTTAAGAGGACATTCTCACCTTCTTGTTGGTTACCATCCATTTGCCTTTGCTTGGGCTGCAAACCAAGTCATTATATGCTAACACGTTCAAATCACGCTGAATCGTCCGTGGAGTGATGCCAAATTCATCAACGAGCTCTTGAGTCGTTACGGTGCCTCTTTCGCTGATAAACATGTAAACAGACTTAATCCGTGTTAGCATCCGATGAGTAGAAGGTTTCAAAAGACCACTCCCTATCCTTACGTAATTCGTATGGCATAACATCAGCGCTGCTTCTAAGATGAGAGATTATGTTGCTATTTTGTTTTAATTTTATTTTACACGAAAAAGGAGGGAAAATGCTACATTTTCGCTTAGATTTACGAAATATTTCAACACTTTTAATATCGTTGTAACATTTAAGCAACGAATGATTCCTTTTTGACTTTTTTCTACTTTCTATGATACGTTGGCAAAGGAGAAACGTCGAGAAGGAGGGGATGGATGATGATCCATTGGATGGAAGAAGTGATGAAGCGAAAAGAAGCGTTGCTTCGCGATACAAGACAATTGCTGCAAATTCCAAGTGTCCTTGACGAAACGAGTGCAACGGAAAAAGCGCCGTTTGGGAAAGGAATTGATGAGGCGTTACAATTTTTATTGAAAAAAGGACATGACGAAGGATTTAGCGTCAAAAACGTTGACGGTTTTGCAGGGCATATCGAAATGGGAAGCGGAGAGGAAGTAATTGGCGTTTTATGTCATATAGATGTCGTTCCTCCTGGAGATGGATGGACGAGCGATCCGTTTGCTGCAGAAATACGTGACGGAAAAATATATGCGCGTGGGGCGATTGATGATAAAGGCCCGACAATGGCGGCGTTTTACGCAATGAAAATCGTGAAAGAACTTGGATTGCCGCTAAGTAAACGAGTGCGCATGATTATTGGGACGGATGAAGAAAGCGACTGGCGCTGTGTGGAGCATTATTTTGCGCGCGAAGAAATGCCATCGATGGGTTTTGCACCAGATGCTGATTTTCCGATTATTTATGCGGAAAAAGGAATTGCCGATCTTACTTTACAACAAACAAAAATTAGCGAAGCCGGCCATGGTGAACTCGTGCTCGAGTCGTTTCACTCCGGGCGCCGATATAATATGGTTCCAGATGCAGCAGAAGTGAAATTAGGTGGGACGCATGACCGGTTAATAGAAGTCGAACAGCAATTTCACCGCTTTTTAGCAGAAAACAACATCAACGGAAAATCGGTTGTTCAAGAAGGTACGCTCACTCTTCAGATCGAAGGGGTTTCTGCCCATGCGATGGAGCCGGAGCACGGGAAAAATGCTGGTTTGTATGCAGCGCACTTTTTAGCCACTGTTCCGCTAAACGCAAATGCCCAGTCATTTGTCCAACTACTAGAGCGTTTTTATGGTGATTCGCGTGGAAAAAACATTGGTGTTGCGTATCGTGATGACATTACTGGCGATCTTACAGTGAATGTCGGTATTATGTCATATACGAAAGAAAACGGTGGAACGATTGGGCTCAATTTGCGTATTCCTGTTACAAAGGATGTAGAGGATACGAAGCAGACGATGGAAATGGTAGCTACACAACACGGGTTTTCCATGAATCAGTTTAGTTATTCTAAACCGCACCATGTTGATCAGAACCATCCGCTTATTCAAACATTAAAACGCGTCTATGAAGAACAGATAGGCGAACGCGCCGAGTTGCTTTCAATTGGTGGCGGAACGTATGCCCGTTCCTTACAAGCGGGTGTCGCGTTTGGTCCGCTATTTCCGGGAAGACCGGACGTTGCTCATCAAAAAGACGAATATATTATCATTGACGATTTATTAAAGGCGACTGCGATTTATGCGCAAGCCATTTATGAACTTGCAAAGTGAAAAACTTTCCAAAATATGTTACAATAAAAAAAAACCGCTCGATGTCGGGCGGTGTTTTTTCTGAAAGGACGTGGGGACATGGAAATTATCATACGCCGCGGTGCAACACCGCTCAACATAATTTTTCCGCTCTTTTACTTTTTTACGTTTTTTGGTTTTGGTTCACTTTTTCCACTTTTGTCGGTATATTTAAAAAATGAGGTAGGGTTGTCTGGAACGCAAATTGGCACCGTTATGTCGATTAGTCCCATTGTGATGATTTTTGTTCAGCCGCTCTGGGGGATGATTAGTGATTATACGAGAAAGCCTGTGCCAGTATTGGCTACAGCGCTTGTTGGAACAGCGGTTTCGGGGTTAGTTTATGCTTCGATGCAGCAATATGCATGGATTGTTGCGGCTGCTGCGTTGCTGTCATTTATGCAAAGCGCTATTGTTCCGCTGTCGGATAGTATTACGTTAAGCTATGTGCAAAAAACAAAAGGAAATTACGGTTCCGTTCGATTGTGGGGAGCGATTGGATTTGCCGTATCTGTACTCGTCGGCGGTTGGCTGTCAGAAACATTTTCGCTTTCTATTATTTTTCCTGTATTTTCATTTGTTTTATTATTTTCTGCAACGCTTGCATGGAAGTTACCGCGGGAAAGCCAGCCAATGCGCGTTGAAATGAAACAAGGCATAAAGCAGCTATTTCATATTCCTGCGTTCGTCTTATTTTTAGTCGTGACCTTTCTTGTGTTTGGTCCGATTTATGCAAACAATTTTTATTTTGGCGTTTTTGTCAAAGAAATCGGTGGGACGTTGACCGGTGTTGGTCTTGCTTTTTTGCTAGCAGCAGGAAGTGAAGCGCCGTTTATGCGAGTGGCGGATAGCTTGCTTCGCCGCTACGGAATGCTTCCAATTTTAGCATTTGCTGCAACGATTTCAGGTTTTCGTTGGCTGTTTTACTATTTTGAGCCGTCGCTTTGGCTTGTTTATGCGACAACAGTGGCGCAAGGGTTTTCGGTCGGATTATTCATCCCAGCTGCGTTGCAATATGTTCGGGACATTTCTCCGAGTGAGGTGCGCGTAACGGCTGTTTCGCTTTACTCTGCAGTTGGTAACGGTGTCGGGAGCTGGTTTTGCACATTTATCGGTGGCTATATTTTAGAACATAGCCACATCGGTACAGTGTACTTATTTTTCAGCATGTTAACGTTCGGTGGGTTAGCGATTTTATTGGTGTTAATGATGATACATCGGAAAAAAGCATACAATAGGACATAATGGCTGGAGGAACGGATATGAAGAAAACGCATTATTTTCTTGCGGTTCCAATTACCGATGAAATCAAGCAGAAGATTGCTAATTGGTGTGAGAAAGCAGCTCCGCGTTTTCCATTTCGGACGTGGGTGCACAAAGACGATTACCACCTTACGCTCGTTTTTTTAGGTGCGGTTTCTGCCCAACAATTGCAGGCGGTAAAGGAGAAAATGGCGGCCATTTGTAACAACTATTCGCCGTTTTCCATAACTTTAAAAGGAATAGGGACATTCGGAGTCCCGTCATCTCCGCGTATTTTATGGCAAGGAATTGAGCGAACAGAACTGTTATGGTCGCTTCGACACGACATATATGAGGCGTGCCGAACGCTTGGATTTTCGTTAGACCCTCGTCCGTTTGCACCGCATATGACGCTTGCCCGCAAATGGCAAGGAGAGAAGCCGTTTGCATTCATGGAGTTGCCAGATGTAGTAGAGGGCCATGTTTTGGTGCACGAAGTTGTCCTTTACCAAACACATCTTGACCGGGTGCCAAAATATGAGGCAATCGCTTCGTTTCCACTTCGTCATCGGTGGGAAGAAAATAATCTCAGGGGGCACGAATCGTGGGGCAATTAATTAAATTGCAAGACTACATCTCTAGATACGAAACAGATGTCTATCGATATGCAAGTGAATTTATTCGCTTGAAGAAAAAACAGTGGGAAAAGGTAAAAGAAGAATGGGAAAACGGAGAAACGTCCCCTTCTGTTGATACATCAATAGAATGGCTAGAAGAAAGACCATCATTTTGGCAGTCGATGAAACGGTGGTGGAAGCGTTCTAACTTAGAGGAAGAAATAAAGCCGGTCGTGTCGGAGGAAGAGCGTTTTTTCGCCTCGTTGTTTGTGACTGAGCCAAAAACGCTTGATGAGTTAAAAGTGTTATTTCTTGAAAAAATGGTTCAGCTGCAAATAAAATGGGCGAGCTCGACGGTCAAATATGAATCGATTGTGGATAAAAAATTTTATTACGAAGAACCATTGAAATATTTTCTACAGCGGTTTCCAGATACGTATTTATGTTTATATAAGCCGGTTTTTTTAGTCAAAAGCGCTCCGGTGGAACTGGATATTATTTTAGTTAGTCCGACTGCGACGTGGTGCGTGACGTTTGCGGAAGGAGAAATTATTGTTGGATCTAGTGAACGATTTTGGACGGAGATGGGAAAAGGGGGGGAGAAAAAATTAGTGAATCCACTTATTTCACTCTATCGAACGGAAAAAATTATCGCTGATTTATACGAGCGCTATGCCATTGAACTGCCGATTAAAAAAGTCGTGCTCAACCGCACCGGATACCTTGACTATCGCTATGCGCCAAATGATGTACTGCTTATCGATAAACGGTATTACGACCAATGGTTTGCTTCCCTAAGAAGTTTAACTGCACCGTTGAAGCACGTCCAGCTCAAAGCAACTTTCCATTTATTGCAACATTGTTACAGTCATTATTATGAACGACAATGGCATGAAGAATGATAAGTGAGGAAAAATGGAGAAGAAATGGAGGTGATGGAGTGATAACGGTTCATCGAACGTTTGAAGCATATTTAGACACGATGGAAATGATTACGATTTTAGTACCGAAATCGTACTGCCAAGGGATAGTGCGATCATTTACGATCCAAACGCCAATCGGAGAACGACGCGCATTACAAATTACGAAACGCGAAGATTTATGGACGAGCATTAAGTACGAATGTGTTCCTGATTTTCCAGTGGAAATCGGAAAAAGCTATGTAATTTATGAAGAACATGGGGCGTTTACCGATTTGCAAATGGGAGCGGTTATTCGCACTGAAGCATTTGAAGAGCAATTTTATTATGATGGCGACCTTGGTGCTACGTACAGCATTGATGCAACAACGTTTAAAATTTGGGCACCGACAGCAACAGAAGTAAAACTAAAGCTCATTGATGAGAAAACGGGAAAAGAAGAACAAATCTCGATGCAGCGCCGCGAAAAAGGGGTATGGTGTACGACAGTACTTGGTAATTTAGAAGGTATATACTATACGTATTTAGCGTGTATTAACCTTGTTTGGCGAGAGGCGGTCGACCCGTATGCTGTGGCAGTATCGATTAATGGAGAATACGCGGTCGTCGTCGACCTCGCCAAAACGCGCGTGCCAAAACTAGCGCTACCGCCGCTTACTTCCCCAGTCGACGCCATTATTTATGAAATGCACGTTCGCGATTTTACTATCGATCCTCATAGTGGCGTTGTCCATAAAGGAAAATATTTAGGGCTTACTGAGTTTCCAACAACAGGACCGTCCGGAACAGTGACAGGACTTGGTTATTTAAAAGAACTTGGGATTACTCACGTCGAGTTTCTTCCGGTGAATGATTTTGCTGGGATCGATGAACGTGAGCCGGAAAAAGAGTACAACTGGGGATACAATCCGCTGCACTACAATGCGCCGGAAGGCAGTTATGCGACCAATCCTTTGGATCCATATGCGCGCATTCACGAATTGAAACGAGCGATTCGTGCTTTGCAGCAAGAAGGGATTCGTGTTATTCTCGATGTCGTTTATAACCACGTCTATATTCGTGAACAGTCGTCATTGGAAAAGCTCGTGCCTGGGTATTATTTTCGCCATGATATTTATGGGATGCCGTCGAACGGGACAGGGGTTGGAAACGATCTTGCTTCCGAGCGCAAGATGGTTCGCAAGCTTATTGTTGATTCTGTTCGTTTTTGGCTTACAGAGTATGGTGTTGATGGTTTTCGCTTTGATTTAATGGGCATTCTCGATATTGATACAATGAAAGAAATAGAGGCAGTTGCTCGTGCACTCCATCCGTCTGTTTTATTGCTTGGCGAAGGATGGGATTTGCCGACACCATTGTTGTCGGAAAAAAAGCAATGATGCAAAATGCTCACCTTCTACCGACGATTGCCTTTTTTAACGATCGGTTTCGCGATTATGTCAAAGGAAGTACGTTCCATTTAGGAGAACAAGGATTTGCTCTAGGAAACAGCGGGTATCGCGAACAAGTGAAACGAGTAATCGAAGGAAGCCATTATTTGTTTTCTCAACCGACGCAAACGGTTAACTACGTCGAATCGCACGACAACCACACGCTTTGGGACAAAATAAGTGTTGCCAATTATTACGAGCGAGAAAACGTTCGTAAAAAACGGCAAAAATTAGCGACAGCGATTACCTTATTGGCACAGGGCATTCCATTTTTGCATAGCGGACAAGAATTTTACCGCACGAAACAAGGAGTGGAAAATAGTTATAACGCTCCAGATACCATTAACCGCATCGATTGGACGAGAAAAAGCATGCACGAAGAAGACGTCCGTTACGTGCAGGGATTGATTCGTTTACGGAAATGGCATGGTGCTTTTCGTTTTCAAACGGTCCAAGAAATAAGGAATCATCTTCTATGGCTTGAACCGATGCCACTGACAGTGCTCGCTTTTCATCTTCACGACGTATCAGCGTATGGGCCGTGGAGTGATATTATTGTCATTCACCATAATGAAGAAACACCGTTAGCAGTTGCGCTCCCTGATGAAGAAATATGGTATGTGGTATGTGATGAATCAAGGAGTGGAATCGATCCTCTGTACGCGGTGACAAAAAAAATAGAGCTACAAGGAATTGGAACAGTTGTTCTTGTGAAAGGACTGACTTGACGAGAAAAGCATCTCGCATATAAAATCTAGTAAGACATACTGTCTGAATATATGCTCAGATTACTGTCTTTTATTTTTGATGAGTTGAAGGTGAACTTGCTTGGAACAGATACTGGGAAAGGAGTGGGAGATCACTCCTGCTGGTGGAACTACTGGAGATGCATATGTTGCTGAATATGATGGACGAAAATTATTTTTAAAACGCAACTCTTCCCCCTTTCTCGCCGTTTTGTCAGCGGAAGGAATCGTCCCAAAACTCGTCTGGACGAAACGGATGGAAAATGGCGATGTCATTACCGCTCAGCAATGGCTTAATGGAAGAGAGTTAAAACCACAGGATATGGGAAGCGAACAAGTTGCCAGTTTGCTGCGGAAAATTCATCGCTCGCAAGATTTGGCAGAAATGTTACGAAGACTAGGAAAGAAACCGCTTTTTCCGCAGGCGATGATGGAAAAATTGGAATCGTTGTTGCAACCATGGAGCGACGAGCCAATCGTCACACAAGCGTTTGCTTGGCTGAAAGAACATCTTTCTTCTCTTCGCTGTGAAGAGCTTGTGGTTTGTCATGGGGACATGAACCATAATAATTGGTTGCTTTCAGAGGACGGTCAGTTGTACTTAATCGATTGGGATGGGGCATTAATCGCTGACCCTGCAATCGATATTGGGATGTTGCTTTACACATATATCCCAAAAGAAAAATGGGAAAATTGGCTAAAGTTTTACGGATTAGAATGTACGAGTGATTTGCAGTTACGCATGAAATGGTATACAATCGTGCAAACGTTGTATGCTCTTGTATGGCAAAAAGGGAAACAAATGGAAAAAGAAGTGCAACAATCGCTTTATTTCTTAAAAAACGTTCTCGATAATTAAGTTTAAATAAAAGGCAAGCGAATAGCTTGCCTTTCGAGCGTTTTATGCGAGTTTTATGGCTGTCTAACGGTAAAACTCCACGCCATTACGTAAGTTGGTCTACCCAATCCGATAGTTGCTGCTGATGCTCGGAAATGTGCGAATCGAGGTCAGCGCTATATTTTCCTGCTTGGCCATAGTCGTAAATGGAAGGAAGTACTTGCTTTACTGGTTGGTCAATTTGTCCGTTCGCCATTAATGATTTCGCGAGTCGCTCAATTTGTTCACACTCTGATACCGTTCCACAGCAGTCGGTTTGATGGTTCGATAAAATATCTTTAAGTACGGTCATTTGATGTTCGTGATTTAACGGCATATTGCTCCCCCTTTTTTCTTTTACTATGTGTGAAACGTAGGCAAATTATGCAGGCAGTCGTTGTTACGGCTGTTTTTTGTTCTTGCCTCCCTTTTTACTTCATGGTATCGTTGACAACGATGACAAACGAATGGAGGAGAAACATGCGTTTACGAAATAAGCCGTGGGCGAAAGAAAAAATCGCCGCTTATCCACAATACATTATTCCGAATCCGGAACAATATAAAGGCCGATGGCATGAGGTATTTGGCAATGAAAACCCCATCCATATCGAAATTGGTACAGGAAAAGGAAAATTTATTACCGAGATGGCAAAAGCGAATCCGCATGTAAATTACATCGGCATCGAGCTTTATGAAAGCGTCATCGTTTCTGCGCTAGATAAGCTAATCGAGCATAATCTGCCGAACCTTAAACTATTGAACATAAACGCCAAAGAATTGGCGAACGTATTTGCTATGGGCGAAGTAGCACGTATTTATTTAAACTTTTCCGACCCGTGGCCCAAAAAACGGCATGAAAAGCGACGGTTGACGTATCGCTCGTTTTTAGCGCTTTATGAACAAATTTTAGTGGATGAAGGAGAAATCCATTTCAAAACCGATAACCAAGGACTATTTGAATATTCGCTCGTCAGCTTTTCCCAATACGGGCTGTTATTGACGTTTGTGAGTTTAGACCTTCATCGAAGCGATTTTGTTGGAAATATTATGACCGAGTATGAAGAAAAATTTGCAGCGAAAGGAAATCGGATTTACCGCTGTGAAGTGAAATATCCGTCGAAAAAACGGTAAGGGCTGCCTTTTTGGTTGAAAGGCAGTCTTTTTTTATTTTCGAAATATTCACGGAGATGGTACACTACTAATGAGGTGATGGGAAATGGAACAATTACAAGTAGGCGATGTAACGATTACGTGGTTAAACGGAGGGGTGACACATTTAGACGGCGGTGCGATGTTTGGCGTTGTACCGAAACCGCTCTGGTCGAAAAAATATCCATGCAATGAAAACAACCAAATTGAATTGCGAACCGATCCGCTGTTGCTTCAAATAGATGGAAAACATATACTCATTGAATCAGGGATCGGCAATGGGAAATTATCCGAAAAGCAAAAGCGTAATTTTGGCGTTACGGAAGAATCCAGTGTGGAGCAGTCACTTCAAAAACTTGGATTAACACCGAATGATATTGATTTTATCTTAATGACGCATATGCATTTTGATCATGCATGCGGGTTGACGAAATGGGTCGGGGACAAGCTCGTATCCGCTTTCCCGAACGCTCGAATTGTCACCTCTCAAGTGGAGTGGGACGAAATGCGACAGCCGAATATTCGCTCGCGCAACACCTATTGGAAAGAAAACTGGGAAACGATTGTCGATCAAGTGGTGATATTTACGGAGGAAACCGAGGTCGTTCGTGGTATTCGAATGGTGCATACCGGCGGCCATAGCGATGGTCACTCCATCGTTGTCATTGAATCAAACGGTGAAACAGCCGTTCATTTAGCAGACTTAATGCCGACGCATGCGCATCAAAACGTGTTGTGGGTGCTCGCCTTTGACGATTATCCGATGACGTCGATTGCTCAAAAGCAAAAATGGATTCCGTACGCGATTGAAAAACGAGCATGGCTGACGTTCTATCATGATGCGTACTATCGAGCGCTGAAATGGGACGACAACGGAGAAATAGTAGAAAGCATTTTGCGAAAACGATAAAAAAGGGCGGACACGCCCTTTTTTACAACCTACTCTTCTCAATAACCGTCCCTGTATAGGCGTCGATGGTAAACTCATATTGCTCCTCGCCGCGGCAAATGCCACCTTTATACACGTGATATATGATCCCATCTTTTTCGTACATTTCTTTTGTTGTTTGAATCCACGATCCACTAATTGGCCCAGCGTGTTGAAACGCCTTTTTCGCGAGTGCGAGCGCTTTTTCTGATGAAAGCAATTGGTTGTTTCGCCATGATTGCACGAAGCAAGCGGCGGCAAAACCTGCGGTCGCACCGGCGATAAATGTTCTCCAGTTCACCGTTCTCCCTCCTAACCGAGTATCTTCTCATTTAGTATACCTAATTTTTTGTGGTACTGAGCTAGGAAAGTGGCAAATGTCGCCTTTGTTCGTTAAAATGAAAAAAGAGATAACAAAGAGGGAGTAGAAACTGTGATGAATGTGGAGACGCTTCAGTTATTTAAAACGTTAACGGAATTGCCGGGAGCACCAGGCAATGAACATGCGGTGCGGCAGTTTATGCGCAAAGAATTGGAGAAATATGCTGACGATATCGTTCAAGATCGGCTTGGCGGTATTTTTGGGGTGAAGCTAGGTACAGAAGGCGACCCAGTTGTCATGGTAGCAGGACATATGGATGAGGTCGGGTTTATGGTTACGGCAATTACCGACCAAGGAATGGTTCGCTTCCAAGCGCTTGGCGGCTGGTGGAATCAAGTGTTGTTAGCCCAACGTGTCCATATTATCACCGATCACGGGCCAATCATAGGAGTCATCGGTTCTGTTCCGCCGCATTTGCTTTCGGACGACCAGCGAAATAAGCCGATGGATATACAGCATATGTTGATTGACGTTGGCGCGGATGATCGTGAAGATGCAAAGCGAATGGGGATTAAACCTGGTCAACAAATTGTGCCAGTTTGTCCATTTACCCCGATGGAAAACGCGAAAAAAATTTTAGCGAAAGCATGGGATAATCGATATGGTTGTGGGTTAGCGATTGAGCTGTTAAAAGAGTTAAAAGGAGAAACACTGCCGAATACGCTATACTCTGGAGCGACCGTTCAAGAAGAAGTCGGATTGCGTGGGGCGCAGGCGGCTGCGCATTTGATTCAGCCGGATATTTTCTTTGCCCTCGATGCTAGCCCAGCGAATGATATGACCGGAAGCAAAAAAGAGTTTGGCCATCTCGGCAAGGGGGCGCTCGTTCGCATTTATGACCGCTCGATGGTGACGCATCGAGGCATGCGCGAGTTCGTATTAGATATGGCCGAAACGCATCGCATTCCATACCAATTTTTTATTTCTCCGGGAGCAACAGACGCAGGGCGCGTACATATCGCCAACAGCGGAATTCCTTCAGCGGTCATTGGTATTTGTTCCCGCTATATTCACTCGCATGCTTCGATTATTCACGTCGACGACTACGCAGCAGCGAAACAGCTCTTAATCGAGCTTGTCAAAGCATGCGATCGCTCGACTGTTGAGGCGATTCGCCAAAATAGTTAAAGATTCGGGAAGGAATGAGAAACATGATGATTGCCATAGGGACGAAGAACCGAGCGAAAGTAGCGGCCGTTGAAGCGGTGTTTGCCGATGAATGCGATCAGATCGTGCCGATTGCCGTCGATTCGGGAGTAGCGGCGCAGCCGTTTTCCGATGAAGAGACGCGGATGGGGGCGATCTACCGTGCTAAACAGGCGTGCGCTAAAGCTCAGGCTGATGTCGGCATCGGTTTAGAGGGCGGCGTCGTGGAAATAGACGGCGCGCTATGGGTATGCAATTGGGGAGCACTTGTTGACCGGAACGGTACAGTAATATGTGCAGGTGGCGCCCGTTTTCCTTTGCCTTGCGAAGTAGCGGAAGAAGTGCTGAACGGCAAAGAGTTGGGCGAGGTTATGGATGAATACACTGGGAAGCGGAATATCCGCCAAAAAGAAGGGGCAGTCGGCGTTTTTACAAACGGGTATGTAAGTCGAACAGACATGTTTTTTCATATCGTCAAACTATTGGCAGGACAATACGAATTTTTTGTCAAAACGAATGCTTCACGCTGTCAACTACCCACCACTTAAAGCCTTGGGCTTTTGAAGTGGGGGCTTGTAAAAAGCCCTAGTTGACTATCCCAAGTCTTTCGAGGACTACGTTGGTTGGGTCATGACACCTACGAATGCTCCTCTAGTTCGTAGCCACTGTCGTTGATGGTTAAAAGTCCTGATGGGTAGGGACGGTGCTGTCAACATCACAAGCCCTTCCAACATGGGGGAAGAGGAAGAACACTCCGAGAAAGGAGGTACACGCCTTGTTCGTGTACGTGATCAATAAGCATGGCAATCCATTGATGCCGTGCTCACCAAGAAAAGCAAGGATATTGTTAAAAAACAAAAAAGCAAAAGTAGTAAAAAGAACACCGTTCACGATTCAACTACTATACGGTTGTAGCGGATACAAGCAACCGATTTCTCTAGGTGTAGACGCAGGAACAAAACATGTTGGGCTATCCGCTACCACAAAAAATCAGGTGCTTTTAGAAGCAGAAGTACAATTGCGTACGGATATTCAAGAATTGTTAGCAACGAGGAGGCAATTTCGCAGAAGCCGGAGAAATCGAAAAACAAGATATCGAAAAGCCCGATTTTTGAATCGTAAGAAGCCAAACGGCTGGTTAGCCCCTTCGATTCAGCATAAAATGGATAGTCATATCAAATTAGTAAAATGGGTACATTCGATGCTTCCGATTACCCATATCACCGTTGAAGTGGCACAATTTGATACTCAAAAGATAAAGAATCCTGATATTCAAGGTGCAGCATATCAACAAGGAGAGCAATTGGGCTTTTGGAACGTGAGGGAGTATGTATTGTATCGAGACGGTCATACATGCCAATGGTGTAAAGGAAAATCGAAAGACCCTGTACTGAATGTCCATCATATGGAAAGCAGAAAGACGGGTGGCGATTCCCCGAGTAATCTCATTACACTGTGCAAAACTTGCCACGATAGGATTCATCGAGAGGGATTAGAACACGAAATACAGCGGAGATTCTCTTCGTTGAAAGACGCTTCCCACATGACAGCGATGCGTTGGTTTATCTGGAATGGACTAAAGAAAGTGTATCCGCATGTGAAGCACACGTATGGATATATCACAAAACACACTCGTATTGTGCATGGATTGGCAAAAACGCACATGGTAGACGCTCGTTGTATCAGCGAAAATCCTCTTGCCACACCGAGCGACACTGTGTTTCTGCTGAAATTTGTTCGTAAGAATAACCGTCAATTACACAAAGCAACGATATCGAAAGGCGGAAAAAGGAAAGCCAATAAGGCGGAACGGTTTATCAAAGGGTTTCAGTTATTTGACAAAGTTCTGTACAATAGTCAAGAATGTTTTGTGTTTGGCAGAAGAAGTAGCGGATATTTCGACCTTCGGTTGTTAGATGGCACAAGAATCCATGCTTCGGCAAGTTATAAGAAACTAAAAAAAGTGGAGCATGCGAGCACATTATTGATTGAAAGGAGGAAGGGCGATTCCTCCCCGACTTTCGCTCTCGCTTAGAAGTCGGGGTCTCCTCGCCCGATGATGATGAAAACTATCGAAACAGCAGCGCAATATGAAGAGGTCAAAAATACGAAAAAGGTTATTTTCGTTTTTTCAGCGGATTGGTGCCCAGATTGCCGGTTTATCGAGCCGGTGTTACCGGAAATCGAACAAACATTTTCCGAGTATGCGTTTTATTATGTTGACCGTGACCAACTATTAGATGTTTGCCAAAATGAAAACGTATTTGGTATTCCAAGTTTTATCGCGTATGACAACGGCAAAGAACTCGGTCGCTTTGTCAGCAAAGACCGAAAAACGAAAGAAGAAATTGAGCAGTTTATTCGCGGGCTGTAGTGAGGGATTGTGATGGACAGCAAAACGATGGCGGAAGAAATCGAACGCCGGCTAGCTCCGTACGATTGGGCGTTTCATTTCGACCGAAAAAAAGATACGTTACGCATTGAAGACAAAGAGACGAAAAAAGGGGTAACAATTTCGCTTCCAAGCATCATTGCGAAATGGGAGGAAACGAAAGAGGAAGCGATTGAAGAAATTGTTTACTATGTCGAGCAGACACTTTGCACGATGCAAAAAACATACACGTTATTCGGTAAGGAAAAAGACATTTATCCAGTCATTCGCTCTACGTCGTTTCCCACGGAAACAAATGACGGCATTCCGCTTGTATACGATGAACATACGGCGGAAACGCGCATTTATTATGCGCTCGATTTAGGAAATACATATCGACTCATTGACAAAAAGCTCATGGAGCAGGAAAATTGGGATGTTCGCCATATGAAAGAAATGGCGCGCTTTAACGTCCGTTCGCTCGCGGTTCCTGTGAAAGAAGATACGGTGGCAGGAAATACGTTTTACTTCGTCAATACAAACGACGGCTATGACGCAAGCCGTATATTAAACGAGCCGTTTTTAGCCAGCGTATCAGCGAAAATAACGGGAACGATGCTTGTTGCGGTGCCGCACCAGGACGTGCTTATTATCGCTGATATTCAAAACGACATCGGGTACGATGTGCTCGCTCAATTGACGATGAGCTTTTTTGCGAGTGGGCGTGTACCGATTACAGCGCTTTCGTTTTTATACGAAAATGGTAAACTAGAGCCGATTTTTATCTTGGGAAAAAATCGCCGCAAATAGTAAGCAAAGAAAGGGAGGATACGATGAACGTATTTTATAATCGTGACGGAATTGGAGACGTATTACTTGTTTCGTTAAAACCGCTCGATGCCGAGAAGCGAGCAATCGAGAAAAAAGGCGATGTCGTACGCATTTTCGACGAAACGACGAATGAAACGGCAGGGTACAATATTTTTAACATTTCTTCTTATTATGCGGTTCACGGGAATGGGACAGTAGAGGTAACGGATGAACTTGTGGATGTGGTGAACGAGTTGTTAGCGAAAAATGGTTTTTCGGAAACAATCGAAGCCGACTTTTCCTCAAAGTTTGTCGTTGGCTATGTGAAAGAAAAACAAAAACATCCGAACGCAGATAAATTAAGCGTTTGCCAAGTCGACGTCGGAACAGAAGTGCTGCAAATTGTGTGCGGAGCGCCAAACGTGGAGGCGGGGCAAAAAGTAGTGGTGGCAAAAATCGGTGCCGTTATGCCGAGTGGGCTTGTCATTAAAGAAGCAGAGTTGCGTGGCGTTCCATCGTATGGAATGATTTGTTCGGCCCGTGAGCTAGAATTGCCAAATGCGCCGCAAGAAAAAGGCATCCTTGTTTTGTCGGACGAATACGAAGTCGGACAGCCATTCATGCGATAATGATTGCGTAGTCACTAGGATATCTAGTGACTTTTTTTCTAAAGTTGGTAAAATAGAAAGTTGAAAAGAGAATAGAAAGAGTGACATGCCCATGAATTGGCTAAAACGCCTTATTCGGTATTTTTTTCAAGAAGAAAGCCAAGCACTAGAATACGACATACCACCACAAGCGTCAGCGCCAGAGGTAGAGGTGAAAGTGACGTATCAATATCCGTCTGGAAAATTTCGCTTTCCACTAATCCCTGATGATCGGCGATCGGTAGTTGTCGATGGCGAGCCGGTAGAAAAGGAAATGATGGACATCCCTAGCTTTACGTCCGTAAAAAGTCGCTTTGTCGGCAACCAATCGATAGAAAAAGAAAGAACAAAACGTTATTTGGCAGAAAAGCGCCCGTTTCGTCCGACCGAAGTACCTTCGCCTGTTTATGGATATAAAGCGCGTCCAACGCCAGTGGAGCGAACAACTGACGAATCAACGAACTTTAGCGAAACGAATTTTCCGCCAGAGGCAGCAATCCCTCTTCACCTAGAGGATGCGGTGTGTGAGGCGCGCCTTTTCGAAGAAGCAGTGCAGGGAAGCAAAAAAGCACCCTTTTCCGAACAAATAGCTCAAGGAAGCGAAGAAGAGAGCTTTTTCAAAGAAGCGGTGCAAGGAAGCGAAGAAGTAGTGGACGAAAGGGAAGAAGAGCTTTTGCGAGAGGAAGCACCTGCTCCTAAAGCAGCACCCCAAAAACAAGAGGTGACGAAAACGGAAGAACGAAAGCCATCGTCGCGCATCCCATACAACGTGATGATGTTGAAACAAGACCGAAAAAGATTAGAAGAAAAGAAAAAGGAAGTAGCGGATGGCTATCGTTTTCCGTCGCTTGATTTATTGCAGCCGCCACAGGCGCGAAAAGAATTCGATGAACAATGGTTACATGAACAACGAAAGCGCTTGGATGAAACGTTTCAAAATTTCCATATTGGAGCGAAAGTCGTCGGTGTGACGCAAGGACCAACGGTAACGCGTTTTGAAGTACAGCCCGCACCAGGCGTCAAAGTAAGCAAAATTACAAGCCTTGCCGATGACATTAAGTTAAGCCTTGCGGCAAAAGACGTCCGTATGGAAGCGCCGATCCCAGGAAAAAGCACAATTGGTATCGAAGTACCAAACGTTAATAGCCGTCCGGTATTCCTTCGCGAGGTGTTGCAAAGCGAAGCGTTTCGCCGGAATTCGTCACCGCTTTCCGTCGCGCTTGGGTTAGATTTATCTGGAGCGCCGATTGTCACTGATATAAAAAAAATGCCGCACGGGCTTATTGCTGGCGCCACTGGTTCTGGGAAAAGTGTCTGCATTAACGCCATGCTTGTGAGCTTATTGTATAAAGCAGCTCCGCACGAAGTGAAACTATTATTAATTGACCCGAAAATGGTCGAATTGGCGCCGTACAATCATATTCCGCACTTAGTCAGCCCGGTCATTACCGATGCAAAAGCAGCAACCGGGGCGCTCAAATGGGCGGTCGAGGAAATGGAGCGGAGGTATGAGTTGTTCGTCCATATGGGCGTACGAGATATCGAAAAATATAATGAGCTCGTGAAAAAAGAGGGAGCGCAAGAACAGCATCTTCCTTATATTGTCATTATCATTGATGAATTGGCTGACTTAATGATGATCGCTCCGGCGGATGTAGAAGAAGCGATATGCCGAATTGCTCAAAAAGCGAGAGCATGTGGTATTCATTTACTCGTTGCGACGCAGCGTCCGTCGGTTGATGTTATTACGGGATTGATTAAAGCGAATATTCCGACGCGCATTGCATTTTCAGTTTCATCACAAGTCGATTCGCGGACGATTATCGATACAAATGGGGCAGAAAAATTGCTTGGAAAAGGCGATATGCTGTTTTTAGAAAACGGTACATCGAAAACGGTGCGACTCCAAGGGAATTTTGTTTCCGATGAAGAAATCGAGCGAGTCGTCGCGCACGTGAAAGCGCAAATGCCCCCAGCTTATTTATTTGAGCAGGACGACTTTCTGAAACAAAGCACGCTATCGAACGATGGAGACGACTTATTTTATGAAGCGTGCGAATTTGTCGTGCAGCAAGGAGGTGCTTCCACCTCGAGTTTGCAAAGGCGGTTTCGCATTGGCTACAACCGCGCTGCCCGCTTGATTGAAATGATGGAGGAACAAGGAATTATTTCGGAAGCACGCGGAAGCAAACCGCGGGATGTGCTGATTACGGAAGAAGAATTAGTGCAGCTTCAAGAAAATAGCGTCTTTTGATAAAAAAGTTAGGGTGGCTTAGCAAGTGGTGGGAGTTTTCGAGATTATTCTAAAACGCGAAGTGGGGATGACGACATGATGATAGGCGAGGGAACAGAAACCATGAAAGAAATTGAATTAAAGCTACAAGGAAAAATTAAGCGGTTAACGAATAGAACGTTTAAATTTGACGAACGTATTCGCGACGGATGGTTTTCTGCCGTTTATTTCTTAAAGACGCGGGAAATTGTGCGCGAGTTTTGCCCAAACAACATTGTGACGATGCAATTTTTCCAAAAAGAACACGCCGTATTGTGCGGCACAGACGAAGTCATTGCGCTTGTGAAAACATTTGCCGATGAGCCGGAAAAGCTAGAAATTTATTCGTTGAAAGACGGCGATAAAATTAGTCCGTTCGAGACAGTGTTGACAATAACGGGATCGTATCAAAACTTTGGTTATTTAGAAGGCATTATTGATGGGATTTTAGCCCGGCGGACGTCGGTGGCGACAAACGTCTACAACGTCGTCAAAGCGGCGGCGCTATCTGGCGTACAAAAGCCGATTATTTTTATGGGTGACCGCGATGACCATTATACGCAGCAAGCGGGCGACGGATATGCGGCGTTCATTGGCGGTTCTACTGCCCAAGCGACCCATGCGATGAATGAATGGTGGGGCAAGCAAGGGATGGGAACGATGCCGCATGCGCTCATTCAATTGTTTGACGGCGATGTCGTTGCCGCAGCGAAAGCATATTATGCCAAATATCCAGAGGACGATTTAATTGTTCTTGTCGATTATAATAATGACTGTATTACAGATGCCCTTCGAGTAGCGCGCGAATTTGGCGATAAGTTAAAAGGAGTGCGCGTTGATACATCACGCACGATGATCGACCAATATTTTATTCGCCATCCGGAAGTGCTCGGCACGTTCGACCCGCGCGGCGTCAATCCACCGCTTATTTTCGCTTTACGGGAAGCGCTCGACCGCGAAGGATTCCATCACGTGAAAATTGTTGTAAGCGGGGGATTTAACGAACAGCGAATTATCGAGTTCGAAAAGCAAGGTGTGCCAGTGGATATGTATGGGGTCGGAAGTAGCTTGTTAAAAATTCATATCGGCTTTACAGGCGATAACGTTTTGCTTAATGGCAAACATCAAGCAAAAGCAGGACGAAGATACCGCCCGAATCCACGGCTAGAAAAAGTGGACTAACCGGAAATACAATTTTGATTTGCGGGAAAACTGATAGAGATATCAGTTTTCTTTTTTTCCTCATAGTCGTGAACGAAAAACAGTGATATAATGATGAAATGTGAGAATACATATTGAAATGGCAAATTCGCATCGATGTCATATACTGTGTTACAGAAGAAGCGTCAAAAAGGGGCTTTCACGTACGAGGACGCTCCAGTACTAGCCCCGCAGATAGACGATTGTTGGAGGTCTTGCTATGACTGTTTACCATTTCGTAGGCATTAAAGGAACAGGAATGAGCGCATTAGCACAAATTCTTCATGATATGAACTATACGGTTCAAGGTTCTGATGTAGAAAAGCACTTTTTTACGGAAAAAGCGTTAAACGAGCGGGGAATTCCTATTTTTCCGTTTCGCAAGGAAAACATTCGACCAGGGTTAACGGTAATTGCTGGGAACGCGTTTCCAGATACACATGAAGAAATTCAAGCAGCGCATGAACTAGGGGTTCCAGTCATCCGCTATCATCGCTTTTTAGGGGAATTTTTGAAAAAATTTACAAGCATCGCGGTGACAGGAGCGCACGGAAAAACATCGACGACGGGATTGTTGGCGCATGTGATGCAAGGAGCGAAGCCGACGTCGTATTTAGTTGGCGACGGTACAGGAAAAGGGGTGCCAGGCAGCCAATATTTTGTATTTGAGGCGTGTGAATATCGCCGACACTTCTTATCGTATTTTCCGGACTATGCGATTATGACAAATATTGATTTTGATCATCCGGATTATTTTGCTAATATTGAAGACGTATTTGCAGCGTTTCAAGAGATGGCGCTTCAAGTGGAAAAAGGTATTATTGCGTGCGGCGATGACGAATATTTACAAAAAATTCAAGCGAAAGTGCCGGTATTGTTTTACGGGTTTGGAGAAGATAATGATTTTCAGGCACGAAACGTTGTAAAGACGAAAGAAGGCACATCATTTGATGTATTCGTCCGCAATACGTTTTTTGCGTCGTTTGACATTCCGCGCTTTGGCGACCATAACGTGTTAAACGCGTTAGCCGTTATAGCGCTTTGCCATTACGAAGAAATAGATGTTCACATTATTCAAGAGCGGTTGAAAACGTTCCAAGGTGTGAAGCGCCGCTTTAGCGAAAAGCAGCTCGGCGGCCAGATTTTAATTGATGATTACGCACATCATCCGCGGGAGATTGTCGCGACGTTAGAAGCAGCAAGGCAAAAATACCCAGATCGAGAAGTTGTCGCCATTTTCCAACCACATACGTACACAAGAACGCAGACGTTTTTGCAAGAGTTTGCCGAAAGTTTGCAACTGGCCGATCACGTATACTTATGCGACATTTTCAGTTCGGCGCGTGAGCATCACGGCAAGCTCTCGATCCGCGATTTGCAGGCGAAGATTCCGCAAGCTCGCCTTGTGGAAGAAAACGATATATCGGTTTTAAAACAACATCCGCAGGCGGTGCTAGTATTCATGGGAGCAGGCGACATTCAAAAATTCCAAGAAGCATATGAACAAACCGTTCACTCGTAACACCAAGGACCGTCCTTGGTGTTTTTGGTGAGCAGAACAAAAAAGCCGGCCTGTTTCAGACCGGCAGTGTGTTATTTTAAATTTTCTGGATTGAGCGGCTCTAATTCTGGGAGGACGAAGCGCCCGTCTTTACGGATCAGCACGCCGTCGAAATAAATTTCACCGCCACCATACTCTGGGCGTTGAATCATGACCATGTCCCAATGAATGTTCGAATGGTTTCCATTGTACGCTTCGTCGTAGCATTGTCCCGGTGTGAAATGGAAGCTTCCGTCAATTTTTTCATCAAATAAAATGTCTTGCATCGGATGTTGGATGTACGGGTTAACGCCAATTGCAAACTCGCCAATATAGCGTGCCCCTTCATCTGTATTAAAAATTTTGTTGATGCGTTCCGTATCATTAGCAGTTGCTTCAATAATTTTTCCGTCTTTAAAAGTTAGTTTCACGTTTTCAAAAGTAAATCCTTGGTACGGCGATGGAGTGTTAAAGGAAATCGTGCCGTTGACAGAATCGCGTACAGGAGCGGTATACACTTCCCCATCAGGGATATTCATTTGCCCTGAACATTTAATTGCTGGAATCCCTTTAATCGAGAACGTTAAATCTGTTCCAGGACCGGTAATGCGCACTTCGTCCGTTTTTTCCATTAAGGCGACAAGTGCGTCCATTGCTTTGTCCATTTTGCTGTAATCAAGGGTACATACGTTAAAATAAAAGTCTTCAAACGCTTCTGTGCTCATTTTTGCAAGTTGCGCCATTGATGGGTTCGGATAGCGAAGCACGACCCATTTCGTTTTTGGCACGCGAATGTCGCGGTGCACCTTTTGCATAATCGTGCGCCCGTGCAGTTTCATTTTGTCGTCCGGCACATCAGCTAGTTCGTTAATGTTGTCGCCAGAGCGCAAGCCGATGTACGCATCCATTTGCGCCATGACGTTCGCTTCAAATTCTGCCATCATGGCGAACTGTTCTTCTTGCGCGCCGAGAAGAAGGGCGCGATCGACTTGCTGGTCCTTTAATAAAACGAACGGATATCCTCCGGCAGCGTACGCTTCGCGAACGAGGGCGATGACGAGTTCACGCTGCAAGCCGAAATTTTCAATTAACACTTTTTCGCCTTTTTGCAAGCGGATGGAATAATGAATTAACGTTTTTGCTAGTTGTTCAATGCGTGGATCTTTCATCTATGCTTCCTCCTATTAGGTATGTACAAGCATATTGTAACCGATTTCGTTTGATTTGTTGAATGAAATGTTTTTGCAGGAATTTGTCGAGCATATGTCGAATAATAGATTAGGTTGTAGTATTGAAGGAGGAGAAGAAGTGAATATAATTTTGTATTTAAGTGTTGCCTTGATTGCCGTTGCTTTTTTTCTTTTAGTCATTTATTTAATTAAAACATTGAAAACGGTGCAAGGCACGCTGCAAAGCTTAACAAAAACAATCGAAGGAATGGAAAAACAAATTCAAGCAATCGGCACGGAGACAGCACAGTTGCTCCATAAAACGAATGCAGTTGTCGATGACGTGCAAAAAAAAGTGGAAAGCATCAATGTTTTATTTGAGGCGGTCAAGCAAATTGGTTCGACCGTGCAAACGTTCAATGATGCACTAGTGAAAAAATGGACAGCAAACGAACAAAAACTCGTCCAAGCGTTTCAATGGAGCAATGCTTTTTTAGAAATATGGGGAAAATGGAAAGAGAAAAAGAAAAGAAAAGCAAAGGAAGGTGTAGAAGATGGGAAAAAATAATGGATTTTTATTCGGAGCGATTGTCGGTGGTGTTGTTGGCGCTGCTACTGCCATCTTTTTAACGAGTGAAAAAGGAAAAAAATGGATGACATCGCTTAATGAAAACGAAGCGCTGGAACCGCTCAAGGAAACAGCGAACGAGTGGTTAGAAATCGCGAAAGAAAAGACGAAGGAAGTTGCGAAATTTGTTCCGATAGTGAAAACCGAACCAGAAGCACCACAAGAGGAAATCACTTCGATTCCAATTCCGCTGGACAACAAAGAAAACAAAGAAAATATTGAAAAGCTATTGAAAGAAACGGAAGCAGCGCTTCACGAGGCGGAACAAAAATGGCACGATGGAACGGAGTGAGGCATATGGGGAAACAAAAATTAGAAACGATTGAACAATTCGAGCAAGTAGTAGCTGAAAAACCGCGTTTTTTGCTGATCAAACATAGTTTGACATGCCCGATTAGCCGCGCGGCTTTTGAGGAATATGAAGCATTTGTAACCGATCATCCAGAGATGGAGACGTACTATTTATTCGTGCAAGAGGCGCGCCCGCTTTCGAATTATATAGCAGAAACGTTCGGTGTCAAGCACGAATCCCCGCAGGCGATTCTGTTTGAAAACGGGGCTGTTGTATGGCATGCGTCGCATTGGAATATCACGTATGAGGCGTTAACAAAACAAGCGGGCTGAACCGATAGATGGTTCAGCCTTTTTGCACGGCATTTTCCCATACAATTTCTAAATGATCGCCTGGCGCAAGCGGTTCGTAAAATGTAACACGTTCGCCGTTTTTTAATAAATGAAACGCTGTTCCATAGGATGGGACGTCCACTTCAACATAGTTGAAAATGTCTTGGAAAATAAATGTTTCGTCTACCTGCTCAACGATTTCTATCGTTGCCTCACTTTCAATGATGTCGTTCTCTTTGAGCAGCTGTCCGTTTTTCATTACTTGAACTGCCTGTTTTGTCAGCGTCACGATTTCTCCGTTAAAGCGGACGGGGATGGAATAGGTAAGACGAAATTGTTTAGCGTCCGCTAATTCTTGAACGGTCGGTGTCTTTTGCGGGATAATGTCAATCATATCCCCGTCTTCAAAGCTAGCGGACGGTTTCACTTCGATTCGATTTTTATAAAGAGCGCCGGAAAACGGTTTGATTTCTGTCGTTGTACCGTTGATGTGTACTGTATACGGCATGGCCGCTTGCAATAAATGAGACAGCTGTAGTTCTTCTAATAATGCGGCAATCGTTTCTGGCATCTTTACGTCAATAATGTCGCGGTCATGTACCTCCCCATCAAGGGAAGCCGGTCTCCCGTTTTGGTAAACCGTTGCTTTTATTTCATACGGTTCTCCATTAATGGTGACGGTTTTATGCGGCAGTTCGTCGATGAGTTCTTTTAGGTGAATCGCTGCTTTCTTTCCATCTCTCCCTTTTTCCACCACCATTCGGTCACCGTTTTGCACGAAAGAATCTAACGAAGCAGACTCGCCGTTTTTCCATAATCGTGGTGGCTCACCGTACGTTCCAGGGATGGTGACGAGTTGGCCGTTAACCGTGACAACAATCGCCATTCCTGGTTTTCCGTACAGTTTATGAAGCGGAATGCCGGCAGCGAGTAAGCAGTCGCCAACGGTCAGTTGTTTCATATCGAATAAGCGAATGAGTTGGTCATTGACGTGAACGCTAATGTATTGCACCGGATTTTGTTTAGCGGAAATGGCAATGCCGACCGGTGTCACTAGTGCTGGACCATATACCTTCAATTCTGGCGTCACATTTAGTTTTTGAATTGCCTCGACCCCGCGGATGGCAACGCGATTTTCTGGAAGGTGAAGCTGCTTAGCAAGCCGCTTCGGAAGTTCTGGCGTTAAGCTGCCGCCGCCGACGAGCATGACCGCTTTTGGCGGTTTTCCACCATTTAACGCGAAAATTTCTTTGCTAATCGCCTCTGCTAAACGGTCAATGGCAGGCGAAATTGCCGCAATCATCTCTTCGCGCGGCACGTCGGTTTCAAATCCTAAAATATCGGTAATCGTCACCGTTTCGTTTACAGAAAGTTCGCGCTTCGCTTTTTCGGCAAGCGGAAAATCAAGCAAATAATGGTCGGAAATTGCTTCGGTAATTTCGTCACCGGCAATCGGCACCATTCCATAGGCGACGACAGTGCCAAGGTCAGTAATAGCGATGTCGGACGTGCCTGCCCCGATATCGACGAGCGCGACGTTTAAGCGGCGCATCGTCGGTGGAATAAGGACGTTAATCGCTGCAATCGGTTCAAGCGTCAGCGCTTCCATTTCCAGCTCTGCTCGTTGTAAAGCTGCTAACAGCGATTCGACGACGATTTTTGGCAAAAACGTCGCAATCACCTCGACCGTTGCTTCTGTTCCTTGCTGGTCAATTAAGCTGCCAATTTCTTGGCCGTCGATTTTGTAGTGGACGACAGAGTAGCCGACGCAGTAGTAGTGGTGGCTTTGTTCGTGTTGCTGTGCGGCGAGTGTTGCTTGTGCTTGCTGCACAGCGCTTAATTCTAAATGGGTCACATCTTCTTTCGTCATCATTGGCTTGCCGGCAATGGAAAACGTCGCTTCCGCCCGTACGGTTTTTAACGCTCTTCCTGCGGCGGCGACGGATACTTTTTTTAACGATCCATATTTTTGTTCTAATTCGTTTTTCATGTCCATAATGGTAGAAGCAACGGCTGGCACGTCATGAATTTGTCCGTCGAGCATCGCCCGTTCGCTATGTTCTTTCATCCTCAACTCTAATACTTGATAACTTCCATTCGTTTCTTGTAAAATAACTCCAACAACGGAACGGGTTCCGATATCGAGCGCAAAAATGGCTGTTTCGTTATTCACGGATCATTCACCCTTCTTTGCAAAATGTCATACACTACTTTATCGCTTAAAAGCGTTTAACTGATAAAGTTTTTTCGTGACAATCGTATCCATTTGCATTATAATAATGTCTAATTATTAGAAATGTATCATATTTTTCAGTTTTTATAAAGAAAGGATGAGAGAAAGAATGAGCAATGAAAGATTAGATGAGTTGCGAGCAAGAGTCGACGAAGTGAACTTGCAAATTTTAAAATTGATTAATGAACGGGGACGCCTTGTTCAGGAAATTGGAAAAATTAAAGAAACACAAGGGACCTACCGGTACGATCCGGTTCGCGAGCGTAAAATGCTTGATTTAATTCTTGAACATAACGATGGCCCGTTTGAAACGGCGACATTGAAACATATTTTTAAAGAAATTTTTAAAGCAGGGTTAGAATTGCAAGAAGATGACCACCGGAAAGCGCTTCTTGTTTCACGGAAGAAAAAGCCAGAAGATACGATTGTTGATGTCAAAGGTGAAAAAATCGGTGATGGCAAGCAATACTTTGTCATGGGGCCATGCGCGGTCGAAAGCTATGAGCAAGTAGCCGAAGTAGCGAAAGCGGTGAAAAAGCACGGCTTGAAATTATTGCGCGGCGGCGCTTATAAGCCAAGAACATCCCCATACGATTTCCAAGGACTCGGATTAGAAGGATTGAAAATTTTAAAACAAATTGCGGATGAGTATGAGTTAGCGGTCATTAGCGAAATCGTTACGCCGGCAGATATTGACCTTGCGCTCGATTACATTGACGTCATTCAAATCGGAGCTCGCAACATGCAAAACTTTGAATTGTTGAAAGCCGCAGGGCAAGTGAAAAAACCGGTATTGTTAAAGCGCGGATTAGCGGCGACGATTGAAGAATTTATTAATGCAGCAGAATACATTATGTCGCAAGGAAACGACCAAATCATCCTTTGCGAGCGCGGCATTCGCACATATGAGCGTGCGACGCGGAATACGTTAGATATTTCAGCAGTGCCAATTTTAAAGAAAGAAACGCATTTGCCGGTATTTGTCGATGTGACGCATTCGACCGGACGCCGGGACTTATTGCTTCCTTGTGCGAAAGCGGCATTGGCAATCGGTGCAGACGGTGTCATGGCCGAAGTTCATCCAGACCCAGCAGTGGCTTTGTCAGATTCAGCGCAACAAATGGACATCGACCAATTCAACGAATTTATGGAAGAATTAAAATCGTTCCAACGACAAATGGTAAGAGTTTAACCTCTCTCTCCCCCTCCACTTGTATCATAGGTGGAGGGGTTTTTTACGTAATGTATGAAAACATTTGCAAAATGTTTGCGAAGCCATTGCGATTAGCCCATAATGTATCGTATGATAAATCTACATAAATAGGCAAGATTCGCGGTATGAGAAAATAGATTGAGGAGTGAAAGGAAATGAATGTAACGATTTATGATGTGGCGAGGGAAGCGAACGTGTCGATGGCGACCGTGTCGCGTGTCGTCAATGGAAACCCGAATGTGAAGCCATCCACAAGAAAAAAAGTGTTGGAAGCAATTGAGCGGTTAGGGTATCGGCCAAACGCAGTTGCTCGCGGGCTTGCAAGCAAAAAAACGACGACGGTTGGCGTGATTATCCCTGACATTTCGAGCATCTTCTTCGCTGAACTAGCTCGCGGAATTGAAGATATCGCAACGATGTATAAATATAATATCATTTTAAGCAACTCTGACCAAAATAAAGAAAAAGAGCTGCATTTATTGAACACGATGCTTGCAAAGCAAGTGGACGGTATTTTGTTCATGGGAGGCAACATTACAGAAGAGCACGTGAACGAATTTCAAAAATCAGATGTGCCGATTGTGCTTGCGGCGACGATTGAAGAAAACCATCTCATTCCTTCTGTCAACATTGATTACGAGCAGGCAGCGTTTGAAGCAGTAACACATTTACTGGAAAAAGGGCATGCGCGCGTTGCTTATATTACAGGACCGGCAAACGACCCGATCAATAATAAAAAGCTCGCAGGATATCGCCGCGCGTTAGAGGCGCGTGGCATCGCTTACGATGAAGCGCTTATTGTCGAAGGGGACTATTCGTATGATTCTGGCATTGAGGCGTATGAAAAAATAGCGGAGTTAGAAGAAAGACCGACAGCGGTATTTGCCGGAACGGATGAAATGGCGCTTGGTATTATCCACGGTGCACAAGACCATGGAATGCATGTGCCAGAGCAATTGGAAGTCATCGGTTTCGATAATACAAGACTAGCAACGATGGTGCGCCCGCGCTTAACAACGGTCGTTCAACCAATGTATGACATCGGTGCTGTCGCGATGCGCTTGCTTACGAAATACATGAATAAAGAGCGTGTCGAAAACCATATCGTCGTCTTACCACACCGCATCGAATACCGCCAATCCACAAAGTAAAAAAGAAAAGCGGACGCGTCTGTTTAGCTTTCGAAGCAAAGCGTTCTTCCGACGAGAAGCGCTTGGTTGTAAACAAAGCCTGTGAACGTTTCACAGGCTTTGTTTCATGTTTGAGCGCTGGTTGCGAATCGGATAGAGCGCTTTTTCGACCGTTTGGGCATTTTTTTCGGTAATTTCCGCCTTGCGCGGAATGGGCGGGTATAACATGTCGGGGTCGTCCCATTCCTGCGGAAGCGGCACTGGGGCGTGCGGCTGCCATTTATCAAGCCATGCTTTCGGAAGGTTGCCTGAAATGTTTGATTGTTCCGTCATTTCAAGCCAGATGAGCGCCCAAGCACGCGGAACGACCCGCCAAATGTCATATCCCCCACCGCCGACAGCTACCCAGCGTCCTTCGCAATATTGGTGTGCAATTTCATGCGCAATTTTCGGAATTTGCCGATACGTTTTCATCGTCACCGACAAATGGGTAAGCGGGTCATAATAGTGCGCATCAGCGCCATTTTGCGTTAAAATAATGTCGGGTTTAAAAAAGGCGGCAATTTCGCGAAACGCTTGCGTATACGCATCAAGCCATGACTCATCTTCCGTAAACGCATCGACCGGGATATTGAACGAAAAGCCGTAGCCTTTCCCTTGTCCTCGCTCCGTAATATTTCCTGTCCCTGGAAACAAATACCGTCCTGTTTCGTGAATTGAAAACGTGCAAACGTTTGGGTCGTCATAAAACGCCCACTGCACTCCATCCCCATGATGCGCGTCCGTATCAACGTATAGCACGCGTAATCCGTACCGCTCCTGCATATATTTAATCGCTACCGCGCTGTCGTTATAAATGCAAAAACCAGATGCTTTGCCGCGGAAACCATGATGAAGCCCTCCTCCTAAACTTAAGGCGTGCGCTGCTTTTCCTGACATGACGTAATCGACAGCGGTTAATGTCGCTCCTACTAACAGCGCGCTTGCCTCATGCATATTCGGAAAAACGGGCGTATCTTCGGTGCCAAGCCCATAATTCATTGCGGTCTCTTCCGACAGTCGCCCTTGCCCGGCAGCTTTCACCGCATCGATATACGCGCGGTCATGGATGAGTTCGAGTTCTTCATCTGTCGCCATGCGCGGGGAAACAATTTGCTCATCCGTTAGTGCTTGCATCTCCCTCAGTAATTCATACGTCAGTTTTACCCTCAACTGGTTGAACGGGTGTGCATCATGAAATTTGTAAAGCTGAAAGTCATCTGAATACACGAATACGCAACTTGTTTTCATGATGAAACCCCCGGCAAGTTCGGCCATAATACGGTATACCCCGCGCTTTTTAAATCGCCGATTACTTGAATAGGATTCATCGTTTGAATGCGGAATACGAGAATTTTATAGCGTTCATCTTTATCAGGGTAGACAAGGACGCTAGCAATATTCACATTTCGCTTCGCAAAAACGGCCGTTACTTCGCTTAATATGCCGCTCAAATTCGGCACTTTCACTTCGATTTGTGAGCCAGGTTGGTGTGCTCCTGTTAGTTGCACAAGCGTATATAATAAGTCCGTTTCTGTAATAATGCCGACGAGCTTTCTGTCTTTCGTAATCGGCAAACAGCTAATGCGATTTTCGTAAAATAAAGCGGCAACTTCTTCGACGAAATCGAGTGGATGACCGGTAATCACATCCGTTTTCATAATCGTATGAACTGGTTTTTCAAAATCCTCTAAATGTTCACATGCATCAAAAATCGATGGACTGACATCGCGAATATCGCGGTCTGTCACAATGCCGACGACGTGTTGCTCTTCGTCGACGATCGGAAGATGGCGGATTCGGTGCTGCTTTAATAGCTGTATCGCTTCGGCAATTGTCTGATGTGGCTGAAGTGTTGCCACGTTTGTTTTCATGATTTGCTCGACAATCATTCGTAACCCTCCCCCTTTGTTTTCCCCTAATACATAAACCGATTCATAAACCGAAGACGGTCAAATTTTTGAATCGACTCTTGATCGACTCGTTTTCCGATGCGCGCCATTAAACAGTTGGCTGGGTGGGAGCATATCTCTGGATCATCGGTCGCATACCAAACGAGACCGCCGGCATTCATCATTTTCTCCATCACTTTTCGATACTCCCATACGTTAAGGCCTGTCCGCTTCAAATCCCAATGCCAATAATACTCGGTTGTGATGATAATATAGTCCTCCATCGCATCATCCATCATCGACACGATTAATAAATTTTTACCGACTTGATAGCCGCGAAATTCGGGGATGACTTCAATTGCCCCTAATTCAATTAAATTCTCCATTTTTCCTTCCGACCAGCGCTCAAGTGGGTCAGGATACAAAAACGTCACATAGCCGACGATCGTTTGCTGGTGCCGCGCAATAATAATTCGTCCTTCCGGAAGGCGAGCGATGTCGATTAACGCTTGATGTTGCTGTTCGGGTTGGCGGAAGGCGGTTAAATCATGATGAAATTCATAGGCTGCCAATTTTTCAGCTGGCACTGGCCCTTCGATAATAAGAGTGCCTTTTGGTGTTTTTAATTCCTTGGCATTATACGTTTTTTTATGTTCCATTAAGCCACCACCTGATTACATTTTCTATCTTTCATTATACATAAAAACCGAAAAGTTAAAGCGTTTTCAAAAAAAAATTCTTTATTTCCAAAATAAAATTTTTTAAAAATTGAGAAATCGAAAAAGTTATACTATAATGGGAATGTAATCACTTACATAAAGGGGGAACTAGGGGAATGAAAGTAGAAATGCTACCGGTCATACAAGGGGAACATAACTTAAAAAACTATGAAGAAACGTATCGAACGTTCGACTGGTCGGAAACAGAAAAACAATTTTCATGGGCCGAAACAGGACGAGTGAATATGGCTTATGAAGCGATTGATCGCCACGTAGAGACGTTCCGGAAAAATAAAGTGGCGCTTTACTATCGCGACGCTTCGAGAGAAGAAAAATATACGTTTAAAGAAATGAAAGAGTGGTCGAACAAAGCCGCAAACGTATTCAAACAAGTGGCAGATGTGGAAAAAGGCGACCGGGTGTTTATTTTTATGCCGCGCTCTCCGGAATTGTATTTTGCGGTTCTTGGCGCAATTAAAGTCGGCGCGATTGTTGGCCCATTGTTTGAAGCATTCATGGAAGGAGCGGTGCGCGACCGGTTAGAAGACAGCGAAGCGAAAGTGATTGTGACAACAAAAGAACTGCTTCCGCGCGTTCCGGTCAATGAGTTACCAGCGCTAAAACACGTCTTGCTTGTCGGCGACGATATTGTTGAAGAAGGACCATACGTGGACTTTAAAAAGCGAATGAGCGAAGCGAGCAAACATTTTGATATCGAGTGGGTTGATCGCCAAGACGGGTTAATTTTGCATTATACGTCTGGTTCGACTGGAAAGCCAAAAGGTGTCTTGCATGTGCATAACGCGATGATTCAGCATTATCAAACAGCGAAATGGGTGCTTGATTTAAAAGAAGACGACGTCTACTGGTGTACAGCTGACCCAGGCTGGGTAACAGGGACATCGTACGGCATTTTCGGACCATGGTTGTGCGGCGCTTCGAATGTCATTGTCGGCGGTCGGTTCAGCCCAGAAGCATGGTATAAAACAATTGAAGACTATGGTGTTACCGTTTGGTACAGTGCACCAACGGCATTCCGCATGTTGATGGGAGCAGGCGATGAGTTGGTGAAGAAATTTGATTTAAGCTCATTGCGCCATGTTTTGAGCGTCGGAGAGCCGTTAAATCCCGAAGTGGTTCGCTGGGGGATGAAAGTGTTCCATCGCCGCATCCATGATACGTGGTGGATGACAGAAACAGGGGCACAGCTCATTTGTAACTATCCGTGCATGGAAATTAAGCCAGGCTCTATGGGTAAGCCGATTCCAGGGGTGAAAGCAGCGATTATCGACGACCAAGGCAATGAGCTTCCTCCTTATCGGATGGGGAATTTGGCTATTCGCAAAGGATGGCCGTCGATGATGAAGACGATTTGGAACAATCCGCAAAAATATGAATCGTACTTCATCGGTGATTGGTACGTTTCCGGCGATTCGGCGTACATGGACGAAGACGGCTACTTCTGGTTCCAAGGCCGAATCGATGATGTCATTATGACCTCTGGTGAGCGGGTCGGTCCGTTTGAAGTAGAAAGCAAACTCGTCGAACACCCAGCCGTCGCCGAAGCAGGGGTCATCGGCAAGCCAGATCCGGTACGCGGCGAAATTATTAAAGCGTTTATTTCGCTTCGTGAAGGGTATGAGCCGTCGGAAGAATTAATTGAAGACATTCGTCAGTTTGTGAAAAAAGGATTAGCAGCTCACGCGGCACCACGCGAAATCGAGTTCCGCGATAAATTGCCGAAAACGCGCAGCGGTAAAATTATGCGTCGCGTCTTAAAAGCGTGGGAATTGAACTTGCCAACAGGCGACTTATCGACAATGGAAGACTAAAAAAGGAGGCTGACGGTTGATGTCAGCCTCTTTCTATTGTCCCGAGGGGTTCGTTGTTTTTTCTTGGGTTTCTTTTGTTGTTACCGGTGTTGTAAAGGAAACGAGGTTGGACGGTGCGGATTCGTTCCCACTAATATCAACAGCGGTCACGTAGTAGACACCGGTTGCAGACGGAACGGTAAATGACGGAGATATTCCAGATTTTAGCGTCGCTACTACTTGAAATGGCAATCCCTCTTGCTCTGCTCGATATATACGGTAGCCAATCACATCTGGCTCACGATGTGCTGCCCACGTCAATTTCTTGCTAACCAATTGTACGACAAGTGGGTCGGGACGTTTGCCGTTTTCTTTCAGTTCAGCAAAGATACCGACGTTTTTCCATTTAGATAAATCAGGGAATAGTTTCGTAAGATCAGTTTCTTTTATTCCCCATTCTTCGAGTAATTGGGCATTCACCCCTACCCCGTCGCTTGTAAACTCTTGGGGTGTAGTTGGGAGCGCAGCGTACCGTTGGCCGTTTACTTCGACAAATTTTCCGCTCATTAACGAATGATCCTCTTCTGTCGGCACAAATTTAGCGTTATACAAATCATAGCTGACTAATCCAGCTTTTTCGCACATCGCAGACGGAATGAGACCTGATACGGTGCAGTAAGAGCGGCGAACGATGCCGCCTGGCATATGAAAGCGCTCTTTTGGTGCGATGACGTCCGGCTTGACATCGTAAGCTGCGTTCATCAGTTGTGCCCATAGTAACAAGTTTCGTTTGCTATAGGTCAAGCCTTTATATCTCATCTCTAGGGGACGTGGCGTATCATAACCGATCCACGTTCCAAACGTAACGTTTGGATTCGTTGCGACAAACCACGCATCTTTATTATCTTGTCCTGTTCCTGTTTTCCCTGCCCAATCGGCGCGGAATTTTAAAAATGAGGGAAGCGCCGCTGCCGTTCCTTGACGAATAACATCACGCATCATGTCGATTGTTAAATAGGACGTTTGTGGCGAAAAGACGTTGACTGGCTCGCTTTTATGTTCGTAAACGACCTTCCCATCTTTCGCGACAATTTTCTCAATTAAATATGCATCCACGAATGTTCCGTAATTCCCAAACGTAGCGTATGCGTTGACGTTTTCTTCGACCGTCACCCCTTTTGTTAACGCACCGAGCGCCATTGACAAGTTAGTAGCGTCTGCCTTCGTCAAACTAGTAAAGCCCATTTTTTCTAAATACGTCATCGGTCGTTGATTAATGGTTTTCATATATGTGCGCACGGCTGGGATGTTATACGAATATTGCAAGGCGCGGCGCACCGATACGAGTCCATGCGTCTTGTGATCGGCGTTTTTTGGACGGTATGTTCCACTTGGTGTTTGCACGTTTAAATCAATATCTGGAATGACTGTTCCTGGTTGCACGATACCCATTTCCATCGCTGGCGCGTAGACTAATAGCGGTTTCATCGTTGAACCGTTCGAACGATATGCTTGGGTGGCGTGGTTTAGTTGTTCACGATGATAATTTCGTCCCCCGACAAAGCTAATGATGCGCCCTGTCTTGTTTTCGATCAGCATCGCCCCGACTTCGACTGGTTCTACTTTTGTGACGATTTTGCCCGTTTTCTTATCTTTTTCCTGCATGACAATATCGCTTCCGAAATACGGATATTTCGCAACAACTGCTTGCATGCGATCGTAAATATCTTTGTCGATGGTTGTGTAAATGTCGTATCCGTTTTGTCGAAGTTGTCTTTCTGCCATTGCCTTATATTCTTCGTATAAAGGAGAATTATTTTGTAAATCTTTTTTTGTATAGCCGTCTTTTTTTGCGAGTACGTCTGCTAAAATCGCTTTTGCCCGCTGTTCAATTTCCATCGTTAGCCATGGATATTTTTCAAATGGCGATGGCTTTGGTGGGGCGAGATGTTTAGTGATGTCATACGCCAGCGCTTCGTTGTATTGTCTTTCAGAGATGAACCCCGCTTTTTTCATTCGTGTTAATACTGTTTTCATCCGCTGCAAGGCAGGAGAAATGTCTTTTTTCACTTCCCCGTCGCTCGTAAACGGAGTATATCCGAAGGGGCTTTGCGGGAGTCCTGCCAAAAAGGCGGCTTGTGCTAAATTTAAATCTTTTGCATTTACGCCAAATACCCCTTGCGCTGCTGCTTGGATGCCGGCGATGTTGCGGCCGGAGGAGTTTCTTCCAAAAGGGACGACGTTTAAATACGCTTCTAAAATTTCGTCTTTGTTAAAAAAGTGTTCGAGGCGAAGGGCGAGCAAAATTTCTTTAGCCTTTCGTTCAAACGACACTTCGTTCGTTAAAATTTGATTTTTGACGAGCTGTTGGGTTAACGTACTTCCTCCTGTACGAAGGGAAGAATTTGTTGTTTCTTGGAATAAGGCGCGAATAATCGCTTTTGGCACGACGCCTTTATGTTCGTAAAAATATTCGTCTTCGGTTGCAATAATTGCTTTAATGACATAGGGGGAAACGTCTTGTAAAGGAACCTCTTCCCGTTCGATGTCGGAACGGAAGCTCCCTAAATAGACGCGATTTGCAAAATAAATATGCGTCGTTTCTTCATAGTTGTAAATGTCTTTTTTCATCTCGGTATACGATGGGATATGCATATCTTTTACTAAAGAAGCAAAGTAACCTGCACCGACACCGAACGAAAAAGAAACGGCGCAAAGCAATACAACAGCGAGTACAAGTAGTACGTTCCATGCAATTTCGTATGTAACGTATAATCGTCGCAACAAATTTGGAAAGGAAATAGGCTGTTTTGCTTGCTCCATACACAACCTCCATATACGTCTGAAAATTACTTTTATTATACCATACCGCTTGTCTAATATTATGTTTTTTTGTCATTTTTCTGTTAAGCAGTTTGACAATTTGGGGGGATTGTGGTAAAAACATGTATATCGAAAAAACGATACAGAAAAGCGATGACAGGAATGAGTAGTGGTTATCTCCCTGTTTTAGAGAGCTGGTGGTCGGTGCGAACCAGTACAAAGATAAGCGCGAATTACCTCCTCGAGCTTCTTTTGCGAACGGCGCTGCTCAGTAGCAAAAGACGGTCAGGCCGTTATTTAAAGGAAGTGAGAGAGCGTTTGCTCTCTAAGTAGGGTGGTACCGCGAATTACACTCGTCCCTTCAGCGAAGGGACGAGTTTTTTATTTTTTAGAGAGGTGAGGGAAATGCATTTATTAAACGAGTTAGAGTGGCGAGGACTTATTAACCAAGTCACAGACCGTGAAGGACTAGAGAAGTTGTTAGCGGAGGAAACGGTCAGTTTATATTGCGGCTTTGACCCGACGGCGGATAGTTTGCATATCGGAAGTTTGTTGCCGATTTTAACGTTACGACGATTTCAATTAGCAGGGCATCGCCCGATTGCGCTTGTTGGAGGAGCGACGGGGTTAATTGGCGACCCAAGCGGAAAAAAAAGCGAGCGGACGTTAAACGCGAAAGAAGTAGTTGTGCAATGGAGTGAAAAAATTAAAGAGCAGCTGTCACGCTTTTTAGATTTTGACGCGGAAGGCAACCCAGCGATGATTGCGAACAACTATGATTGGATTGGAGAATTAGACGTTATTTCTTTCTTGCGTGATGTTGGGAAACACTTCGGCTTGAATTATATGCTGGCGAAAGAGTCGGTACAATCGCGCATTGAAACAGGCATTTCGTTCACAGAATTTAGCTACATGATTTTACAATCGTTCGACTTTTTAAAGTTGTATCAAAAAGAAAACTGTAAATTGCAAATTGGCGGAAGCGACCAATGGGGCAATATTACGGCAGGACTAGAATTGATTCGCAAAACGGAAGAAGACGCAAAAGCGTTCGGACTAACGATTCCACTTGTGACAAAAGCGGACGGAACGAAATTCGGAAAAACGGAAAGTGGGACGATTTGGCTAGATAAAGAAAAAACGTCGCCGTATGAGTTTTACCAATTTTGGATTAATACAGACGACCGTGATGTCATGAAATATTTGAAATACTTTACGTTCTTAACAAAAGAAGAAATCGATGAACTAGAAAAACAATTGCGAGAAGCGCCGGAAAAACGGGCGGCACAAAAAGCGCTCGCAGAAGAAGTGACGAGGCTTGTGCATGGAGAGGAAGCACTTCAACAAGCGGTGAAAATTTCTGAGGCGCTTTTTAGCGGCAGCGTTTCTAATTTGACTGCGGACGAAATTTGCCAAGGATTTAAAGACGTCCCTTCCTTTGAATACGATGGGGAAGAAGTGCCGCTTGTAGAATTGCTTGTCATGAGCGGGGTCGTTTCATCGAAGCGACAGGCGCGTGAGGATTTGGCAAACGGCGCCATTTATGTCAACGGGGAGCGCGTGCAAGAAGTGAACAAAGTGTTAACACGTAACGATCGCATTGAAGGGCAATTCACTATCATTCGCCGCGGAAAGAAAAAATATCATGTAATTCGCTACAAATAGAAAAAATCCCTCTGGACTTGTCCAGAGGGATTTCTTATTAACGAGAGTAGAACTCAACGATTAACGCTTCGTTGATTTCTGCAGGCAATTCAGAACGCTCAGGGAAACGAGTGTACGTTCCTTCTAATTTTTCCGCGTCTAATGTTAAATAGTCTGGTACGAAGTTGTTGACTTCTAACGCTTCTTTAATGATTTGCAAGTTGCGCGATTTTTCGCGAACGGCAATTGTTTGACCAGGTTTTACACGGTAAGACGGAATGTCTACGCGGCTTCCATCCACTAAAATATGGCCGTGGTTTACTAATTGGCGAGCTTGGCGACGTGTACGCGCAAAGCCTAAACGGTAAACAAGGTTGTCAAGGCGGGATTCAAGCAAGATCATGAAGTTTTCACCATGTTTACCAGCCATTTTGCCAGCTTCCTCGAACGTTTTACGGAATTGACGTTCGTTCACGCCGTACATATGGCGAAGCTTTTGTTTTTCTTGCAATTGCAAACCGTATTCAGAAAGTTTTTTGCGTTGTCCTGGACCATGTTGTCCTGGTGGGTAAGGACGCTTTTGCAATTCCTTACCTGTGCCGCTTAACGAAATGCCAAGACGGCGAGAAATTTTCCAAGTTGGACCTGTGTAACGAGCCATTAAATGCTCCTCCTTCGCTTTTATTTTAGGTAAAATAAAAGCAGACGCAATCAACAATTATGGCCATTTTGTTTTCATGTATCCTCGCTCTAGCAGCTAAGAGTTACACGATACACCTCTTCTTCTGAGGAACAAAATGGGCACATAAAGGCGATCACTAAGGCTGCTATATTTTACACAAACGCTATTATATGATTTTTACAAAATAAAGTCAACATCTTATTTTGTGTTTGCCATCTATGTGGTATAATAAAAGATGTAATTTTTTGAAAAAAACTTTCTATCTTTCAAATGACGTAATATATTTTAATGATAAAGACTATAGATATGGGTGAATAATCATGATGAAAGTGCATGAGAAAGAGAAGTACGCCGCTTTTAAGGAAAAGTTTTTCGATTGGTTACTATCGTATGACGATTATGGGCAATTTTCGCAAACGATGCTTCAGTTGTTTTTGTTGCTAAAACAGGAGCTAATGATCGAAGATGTTACGTTGTTTTTGTTTGACCCGGTCGAGAAAACGTTTTACCCAGAGGTGACAACAAAAACAGAGTCCTGTAGTTTGTTTCCAGATATAGAATTGCAAAAATCTCCGCCGTATGAGCGAGTACATATAGAAGAAACCGAGCAATTCGCGGTCGCGCAGCTATTGCTTCAACAATCCGAAGAATTTTCGGGCGTTTTGCAGCTTTTATATGCGAAAGAGCAGCGTCCGAGCGAGGCGTTTCTCGAACAGATGGCAACCGATTTTTCATATTTATTTGGCAAATTGAAAAAAATTGCGCGTGGGTTGAGCGAAGAAAAACGGTACGAACGCCTTCATCATTTTACTGCGAAAATTCATGCGTCAATGAAAATAGAAGATGTGCTAGAAGAAATTATCGACACGCTGCAAGAAGTATATCCTTCCTTTACGTATTACTTATTTTTATCTGACGACCATCCGTATCACGAACGTTTGCCGATCAAAACGCTAATGTTCGAACAAGAAGATGAAAATATGGCAGCGATGCAAGCATTTTTGACGGGGAAAATCCAACTCGAAGATTCGCTTTCGCTTCAACGTTCCATTTTATATGCTCCAATTAAAGGTGCTCAAGGGGTTTATGGGGTCATTGAGATTATCGCTTCGCATATTATGGAATTTCCAAAAAGTGAAATCAATTTCATTTCATTGCTTGCGAATACAGCAGGTAGCGCGCTTGAAAATGCAAAACTGTATGAGCAGTCGCGCCGATTGGTGGCGGATTTGCAGCTAATTAATGAGACGATGCACCGATTGAATGCCAATTTGCGTTTGCAAGATGCGCTAGAGTTTATGGTCAGCCAAATTAAACGCTCCTTTGGCGCTGAAGAAATCGGGTTCCTTTTATTTGACCAAGAAAAGAAAAGGCTATTGCCTGGAAGCACCCCATTTTTTCAATCGCGCCAAGCGAAAAAATATATTGAATTTGTGGCAAAGCGACTTCGTACCGAGCGAGATATGGTGTTTTTAGGCGATGCAAAAGTAAATTTCGTGTCTGCCCCCCAATATCACTCAGTGATGGCTGTGCCGATGGTGCAAAATGGCATGCTTAGGGGAATGGCAATCGTGCTTCATCGTGAGCCTTATCATTTTACGTTTGAAATGTTTAAGCTGCTGCAGTCGCTCATCCATCATTCGACATTGGCGTTTGCGAATGCGATGCTTCGCGAAGAGTTGGAAAGTATGGTAATTACTGATTATTTGACGAAGTTATACTCGCGTCATTATTTAGATGAGCAGTTGAAAAAATCGATGGAAGTTGATGCGTTTGGCACATTCATTTTAATTGATATCGACAATTTCAAAAGCATAAACGACACATACGGTCACCAGACGGGCGACGATATTATCGTGCAAGTCGCGAATATTATTAAGCAAAACATTCGTGAGCATGACATAGGGGCGCGTTGGGGCGGAGAAGAACTGGCGATTTATTTGCCAAAAGTCCCGTTAACGACTGGTGTGACCATTGCAAATCGGCTAGTGGTAAAAGTGCGACAAGAAACGAATCCGCCAGTTACCGTTTCTTGTGGCGTTTCGTACTGGAAAAAAAACCGCCGTGAAGAAGCAAACGAGTTGTTCAAACGCGCAGATGAGGCGCTGTATATGGCAAAGCGGTCGGGGAAAAACTGTGTGTTTGTGAAAGACTATCAACACCAATACAAAGCGTAAAAAGGAATCCGTTTCGTTGGATTCCTTTTTTCGCGAACGCTACAACGACGCAACTAACACGTCGACAAATTTCTCTAAATATTGTTGATCGATCTCGTCAAAGCGGTTTTTGTTTGGGCTATCAATATCGAGCACGCCGATGACGTTACCGTCTTTTAACATCGGCACGACGATTTCTGACTGGGAAGCAGCATCGCAAGCGATATGTCCAGGAAAGAGATGGACGTCAGGAACGAGCGCTGTTCTTTTGTTCTGCGCTGCCGTTCCGCACACGCCTTTTCCGAACGGAATACGCACGCACGCTGGCAATCCTTGGAACGGACCTAATACTAGTTCTTCCCCTTCGGCTAAATAGAAGCCGACCCAATTAATATTATCAAGAAATTGATGAAGAAGGGCAGCAGCATTGGCTAAATTAGCGATTAGATTCGGTTCACCGGAAATGAGCGCCTCGAGCTGCTTAATTACAAGCTCATAATTTTCTTCCCGTGTGCCGGTATAATGGATACTGTGAAACAACGCGATCCTCTCCTTATAGAAAAAAATTTAAAACGCTTCGCGAATCATTTGTTCTCTTCCTTGGTGCAAATCGAGAGCACAATGGGCATCTGAACCATATACGAGTGGGATATTTCGTCTCAGTGCCTCATAAACGACCCAATCTGGCGGGTACGGTTCTTGACAAAGCGGTTTTTGCACGCCGGCTCCGTTATAATCTAGTTCATATTGTCTTTCTTTAATTTCATCCAGAATGTGAATAATCCGTTCTGCCATAGAAACAGAGCAAGGGAATTGTTTTTGAAACTTATGAACGAGCGTTAAATGGCCAATGCGTTTTGGTTTGTATTTTCCTAGGTCTGCTTGCACTGCATGCAAGATCGCTTCGTAGTATGCTTCATACGCGCAAATCGTCGATCCGAATGATTCCACCATTGCTTGAAACATCTTAGGGCTGTAGTCTAAGCAAAAATATTGGCCGTTTGCCGGAAGAAAATGCACCGATAAAATGCTATCATCTAACTCGGGACCGATTTGTTCGAGAAAACGTGCAGTTGCTTCCTCATAGCCAACAATAAAATCGACTTCCAGTCCGATGCGAATTAGGATATCTGCTTGATACTGTTTCTTTACCCGTTGTAGTGTAGAAAGATACGAATCAAGCTGCTTTATCGCCATGGCGCTGTCTTGTTCGGGTGTCGGGTCGACAAATGTCGACGGAAGCGGTGCATGTTCGGTAAACGAAATGTCTGTATAGCCTAGTTCGATGGCTCGTTCGATGTATCGTTCAAGGGAATCGCTACTCCCATGCGGACAAAACGGGGTATGAATATGACCATCACGCAAAAGAATCCCTCCTTTCATTACATAATTGAAAAAAATGCAGATTTTTGTAAAAAAAAATTAAAAATTTTGGTCAAAAAATGTCGTTAACATGGTATCATAAAAACATTAAAAGAACATTATGTCAATGTTTTTTGCCTTCTCCATAATATGTGACTTAACTCGGATGCAAGGGGGCTTCTTATGGAAATCGCAGTCACGATGTTACTCCTCGCGAGCGGAGGAATGATATATAACTACATGTACCGGAAGAAGATGTATCGTGAAATTGATCGGTTAGAAGCATGGAAAATAGCCATTATGAATCGGCAAGTCACGGAAGAACTTTCGAAAGTCAAGCAATTGAACATGACGGGAGAAACAGAGCAGTTATTTGAGCGTTGGCGCCAACAATGGGACGATATTGTCACTGTACGACTTCCTGAGATCGAAGAAAAGCTATTTGATGTCGAAGAATTTATCGATAAATATCGGTACTCGAAGGCAAAAGCGGTATTGCGCGAAATCGAGCAGGTGCTACGAAAAATCGAGGAAGACATTCAGACGATTCTTCACGAACTAGATGAGCTTGTTGGTAGCGAAGAGCAAAACCGGACCGAAATGGAGCAGCTAAAAACGTTGTATCGAGAAGCGAAAAAAACGTTGCTTGCCTATCGACATACGTTTGGGGAAGCGGAGGAAAATTTAGCTCGGAAGCTTGAGGAAATACATCAAGGGTTTCAAAGATTCGAAGAGATGACGAACGATGGCAACTATTTAGCAGCAAGAGAAGCAGTATTCGCTTTGAAACAACAGTTGACCGATGTTTCTAGCATGCTTCAAGAAATCCCGTCGTTGCTTACCGAGTGTCAAACAGCAATTCCGGCTCAGCTTTCAGAACTTGTCGAAGGCTATCAAGAAATGAAAGAGGCGGGCTATATTCTTGATCATTTACATATTGAGCAAGAAATAGCAAAACAACAAGAAAAGCTGCCGCAATGCCTGGACATGATTCGAACGCTTGAACTTGAGGAAGCAAAGCAGCTGCTCGAAGAGATTAAATCAGATATCGACGCGCTTTATGACTTGTTAGAAAAAGAAGTACTGGCGTATCAATACGTGAAAACCGAAATGGGACAGTTACAAGAGCAGCTAGAACAGCTAGGTGAGGAAGCGAAGCAGACGGGAGCAGAAACGTTGTTTGTGCAGCAAAGCTATCGGCTGTCGACAAAAGACCTCGAAAAATACCGCAACATTGAAAAGCAAATACAGCAGCTTGTGAAACGATTTTCCTTCATTCAAGAGCGCGCACTAGAGGAACGAACGGCGCACTCGCTCATTAAGGAAGAATTGGAGTCATTAGCAGCACAAATGCAGTTGTTAAGGGAAGAGCATGAACAGTTTCGCGAGATGTTGCAAACGTTGCGGAAAGATGAATTGGCTGCGCGCGGAAAACTTCGGGAGATACGCCATCAGCTATCTGAAGCGGTTCGGTATGTGAAAAAAAGCCGGCTTCCAGGGCTTCCGGAAACATATAAGTTGCAGCTTGACGAGGCGAAAGAACTGTTAACAACAGTATCACTACGTCTTGATGAGAAACCACTCAATATGGAGGCCGTTCAGCAAGTACTCGCGGCAGCGGCGGTGCTAGTAGAACGCGTCAGTGAACAAACGATAAGCATGGTCGAGCAAGCCGACCTTGTCGAAAAAGTGATTCAATACGGCAATCGCTACCGCCGCCGGTATCCGTCGGTAAAAGAAGGATTGGAGGAGGCGGAGCAACTTTTCCGTCATTATGAATACGAACAGGCGCTAGAGCAAGCAGTCGCAACGGTAGAGGCTGTTGAACCAGGAGCGTTTGAACGTGTTCGAAAACTTTTGCAAGAAGAAGTACCAAAATGAACGAAAAACCGATAAATACCTACATATGTAGATATTTATCGGTTTTTTCGCGAATAATGTAGATAGTTTTCCATATGTTGTTTGTGTAAAGCATGTATGCGGAGGATGGACGTGATGATTTATCTAGATAACAGCGCAACGACAAAGCCGTTTCCAGAGGTGCTTGATTCATTTGTGGCGGTTGCGACGAACTATTTTGGCAACCCTTCGTCGCTTCATGAATTAGGCAGGAAAGCAGAGCGGCTACTTTCCCAGTCGCGAGAGCAAGTGGCGGCGCTTCTTTCTGTAAAACCTAATGAAATTATTTTTACATCTGGCGGAACGGAAGCGAACAATTTAGCGATTAAAGGTGTTGCCCTTCAGTATCGAAAACGGGGGAACCATATTATTACGACTGCGATTGAACACCCGTCAGTGGCAGAACCGTGTCGCCAATTAGAAGAATTAGGATTTGAAGTAACGTATTTACCGGTGAATGCGTACGGTCGTGTGGAAGTGGAAACGCTCGAGCGATCCCTACGTGACGATACGATTCTTGTATCAGTGATGCATGTGAATAACGAGGTCGGTTCGATTCAACCAATTGAGCAAATTGGTGAGATGTTGCAGCGCTACCCAAAAGTAATTTTCCATGTCGATCATGTGCAAGGGGTAGCGAAAGTTCCGCTTGATATAAAAAAAGCACGTGTTGATTTATGTACGATGTCGGCGCATAAATTTCACAGTTTGCGGGGAGCGGGCATTTTATACGTTCGCAACGGCATTCGCCTTTCTCCGCTTTTAGCCGGAGGAGGACAAGAATGGCAAGTTCGGTCGGGAACAGAAAACGTTGCCGCTATTGTTGCGATGGCAAAAGCGCTTCGCCTCTCGATGGAAGCGTATGAACAGCAAATACGGCAATTACATGTGCTGAAAGAGCGATGGTTTGAAGCATTAAGCCATATAGACGGCATGGAACTTCATACGCCTATAAAGCACTCGGCGCCGCATATCATTAACTTTTCGCTAGACGGTTTAAAATCGGAAGTATTTGTTCATGAATTAGCGAAGCAGCAAATTTTTGTCTCAACAACATCCGCATGCTCGTCGAAAAAACGAGCGCCAAGTAAAACGTTGCTAGCGATGGGAGTTGAGGGGAAACGGGCGGAGAGCTCGATTCGCATTAGTTTATCTTGGGAAAACACGATCGAGGAAATTCCAGTCGTCGTTCGCGCCATGAAAGAAGCGATTCAAAAACTACAAGATGTAAAGAGGTAGAGAATTATGCGCTATGATCGTATTTTAATTCGTTACGGAGAAATGTCGACAAAAGGAAAAAACCGCAACCGTTTCGTCGTGCAGTTGAAGCGGAACATTCAAAAAAAATTAAAAGCATTCCCGAATATAAAAATTGAATACATGCGCGATAGAATGTACATTTTATTGAATGGTGAGCCGCATGAGGAAATCATGGAACAGCTAAAGACCGTGTTTGGTATTCAATCGTTTAGTTTGGCGATGAAATGTAAGAACGACATCGAGCAAATAAAAGCAACGGCATTAGCAGCAGTGCAACAAGTGGAAGGAAAAACGTTTAAAGTGAGCGCCAAACGGATTGATAAACAATTTCTGATTGGAAGCAATGAGTTAAACCATACACTTGGCAGCCATATTTTACGAAATACGAACCATTTAACGGTCAATGTGCACGAGCCCGATATTGATGTGCGCGTGGAAGTGCGCAAAGACGGTACGTACGTGACATGCTATGATATTCCTGGAGCAGGAGGTCTTCCGGTTGGCACAAGCGGAAAGGCGATGTTAATGCTGTCTGGCGGCATTGATAGTCCAGTTGCTGGGTATTTAGCAATGAAACGAGGATTGGAAATCGAGGCGGTTCACTTTTTCAGTCCACCGTTTACAAGCGAACGGGCAAGGCAGAAAGTGATTGACCTAGCGAAGAAACTAACGCGATTTGGTGGGAAAATTAGGCTACATATCGTTCCTTTTACAGATATTCAACAGACCATTCACCGGCAAGTTCCAGATGGGTATTCCCTTATTTCGTCGCGGCGAATGATGTTGAAAATTACGGATATGTTGCGGAAAAAATATAACGGCTTAGCAATTGTCACTGGTGAAAGTCTCGGTCAAGTGGCAAGCCAGACGTTAGAAAGTATGTTTGTGATTAACGATGTCACGACAACGCCCGTTCTCCGTCCGCTCGTGTCGATGGATAAAACAGAAATTATTGCGATTGCCAAAAAAATTGATACGTTGGATATTTCTGTCCTTCCATATGAAGACTGCTGTACCATTTTTGTTCCAAGTGCACCAAAAACACGACCAAAAAGGGAAAAAGTGGTTCATTATGAAAGTTTTATTGAGTTAGAACCTCTTCTTCAAACAGCAGTAGCGAATACAGAAACGCTCATCATTGATGAAGAATTTTCGGCAGAGAAAGAGTTTGAACAGTTGTTCTAATCTCAAAATTTACCAGAATGATAAGTGCATGAAGCCATGTGTTTTCACACATTCTATAGCTACAAGGAGGTGAAAACACATGGCACGCAACAACTCATTATTAGTGTCTGGTGCACAACAAGCGCTTGACCAAATGAAATACGAAATCGCGCAAGAATTTGGTGTCACACTAGGTGCAGACACAACAGCACGCGCAAACGGCTCTGTTGGAGGAGAAATTACAAAACGCCTCGTTGCAATGGCGCAACAACAATTAGGCGGTTCGTATCCAAAACAATTTTAATTTCATATCATGGCTACATGGGCGGGAACATTTCCCGCCTTTTATTATGTTAAAAAATTATTCAAAAAATTAAAATTGTTTTGTATAATTGTGGTGAAAAGAAAAAATGGGGGATGAGGATATGAGACGCGAAGATTTAATTGCACCAGAACAGTACAATTTAACCGTAGAAATGGAAAAGTATGCACAACAAACTCCCGAACGAACGGCGCTAAAATGGGAAAGCGAGGACGGTCAGACAAGAGAGATTGCATATGGCGAGCTAATGAAAAAAGCAAACCAAATTGGAAACGCTTTACTTGGGGCGGGGCTACAAAAAGGCGACAAAGTGCTCATCATGGTACCGCGCTTGATTGAGGCATACGAGGTATATTTAGCTTCATTAAAAGCGGGGCTTGTCGTCATTCCAAGTTCGGAAATGTTGCGGACGAAAGATTTGCAATACCGCATTTCACACGGGGAAGTAAAGGCAGTTATTGTTTACGAACCGTATGTTGACCAATTTCTTCCGATTGAGAATATGGATGCGATATTAAAATTTGTCATTGGTGAAAACGAAGTCGATGGTTGGACAAACTTATTAAAGGTAAGCGAAGCAGAAAGTGATGAATTAACAATTGCAAATACAAACCGTGACGATATGGCATTTTTATCGTACACATCAGGTACAACCGGTAATCCAAAAGGCGTTGTGCACACGCATGGGTGGGCATATGCGCATTTGCGCACCGCAGCGAAAAACTGGCTTTGCATTGAAGAAGGGGATGTTGTATGGGCAACGGCTGGACCGGGATGGCAAAAATGGATTTGGAGTCCTTTTTTATCGACGTTAGGGTCAGGAGCGACAGGCTTTGTTTATTTTGGGCGATTTGAGCCAGAAAAATATTTGCAACTTTTGAGCAAATATGAAGTAAATGTTCTTTGCTGCACGCCGACAGAGTATCGGTTAATGGCGAAAGTGCCGACGATCGGTCAATATCAGTTGCCGCATTTGCATAGTGCCGTATCGGCAGGAGAACCGTTAAACCGAGAAGTGATCGATACGTTTGAAAAATATTTTAACGTACAAGTTCGCGACGGATATGGGCAAACGGAAAATACGTTGCTTGTCGGTGTGTTGAAAGGAATGAAAATTAAGCCGGGTTCGATGGGGAAACCGACGCCTGGAAACCGCGTCGAAATTATTAACGAGAACGGCGAGCCATGTGCGGTAGGCGAAGTTGGCGACATTGCCGTGCATGTGGAAACCCCAGCGCTGTTTAAACATTATTACAAAGACCCAGAGCGGACAGCGATGCAATTCCGCGGCGATTACTACATTACAGGGGATAAAGCGAAAAAAGATGAAGACGGCTATTTCTGGTTTGAAGGACGCGGAGACGATATTATTATTAGTGCCGGCTATACGATTGGTCCGTTCGAAGTCGAAGATGCGCTTGTCAAACATTCAGCGGTCAAAGAATGTGCCGTCGTCGCAAGTCCAGATGAGGTGCGTGGCCATGTCGTTAAAGCGTTCATCGTGCTTCGCGAAGGCGTCGACCCGACTGACCCGTCGCTCATCCCGGCGTTGCAAGAACACGTTAAACAACTAACAGCGCCATATAAATATCCACGCAAAATCGAGTTTGTCGACGAATTGCCAAAAACGACATCCGGCAAAATTCGCCGTGTGGAATTGCGCGAGCGGGAAATGCGTCTTGCTCAACAAAAATAATAAGCAAAGTAACGGGATGTCCCAGCAATATGAAGGGACATCCTTTTCTTCTCTTTTCTTACAAAAACGTCCGCTTGACTTTTTCCCAGAACGAGTTGTCTTTTAGACGCACGGTTTTGATGACGCGGTTGCTTAAGGCGATGTCGATTTTTTCGATATGGCGGATGCTCAACGCTTCGTTATCCATGCCGATCAGCGGGTAGTGGTTGCCTTCTGGCGAAATTTTTAACGTTAGCTTTCGCTTTCCGCTTAAAATAAAAGACGAGCCCAACGTCCGGTAGCGGTTGTTGTTCAGCGAAGCAAGTTCGCTCACTTGAATGCACGGAAGCAGCGGATCGACGACTGCGCCATTGACCGATTTATTGTAAGCGGTGCTTCCTGTTGGCGTAGCAACAATCATTCCATCGCCGCGGAACGTCTCAAAATGAAGATCGTCAATAAATACGTCCATGACAAATGTTTTAATAATTCCGGAGCGGATCGAGCATTCATTTAAGCAAAAAAACGAAGCGGCATTGTCGATCGTTACTTCGATAATCGGATAGCGGCGTACTTCAATTTGTTCGCTTGAGGCAGCTTGCACCATGTGCTCAGTGTCTTCGATTTGAAAATCGCAATAAAACCCGCGGGATGATAGCGTAGAAATGCCGGCATATAAGCAATCATCGCGGAACCCTGTTTGCCGTACCGCCTGCAAAAAGGAGCCATCATCCCCGATGCTGACGATGACATTTGCTTTCGTATGGTCGTCAACGACGACAAAGCCATACTCTTTTGCTAGATTTACTAGCGGTTGAACACGCTTCATTAGCTCGTCGTCATGTTTGTAAAAAAAATACATGCGGTTTCGACGTTCTGGCATGGTAAAACCTCCATTGTCATATTTTAGTTAATTAGCAATTATGGTAAAATAAATAAGTCATCTATAGTTTACCATTTATTTTTGGAAACTGAAATAATGTCAAGGGGGAATCACCATGAATCGAAAGCGCTGGATTGCGCTCTCAGTAGCTATTGCACTATTTATCATTTCTTCGCTCGTCAGCATTATTTCCTCACTAGTGACAAAAGATGCTCGGAAATGGTCCGAAGGGTGGCTAGCGTTAGTTGATCAAAATTTTAGCGAAGAAGTGCTGAAAGACGGAGATCCATCGAAAAAAATTGTCGTGCTTGAAGTGAATGGTGTCATTCAAGACACTGATGAAGCAAGTTCGCTCTTTTCCGCAGAAGGGTATAATCATCGGAATTTTTTACAAATGATTGAACAAGCAAAAAACGACGATACAGTGAAAGCCATTGTCTTGCGCGTCAATTCTCCAGGAGGTGGGGTAGTCGAAAGCGCAGAAATTCATGATCAATTAATGAAACTAAAAAAAGAAACGAAAAAGCCGATTTATGTGTCGATGGGCGCGATGGCAGCTTCCGGCGGTTACTATATTTCGACAGCAGCAGATAAAATTTTTGCTAGCCCTGAAACGATCACTGGCTCGCTCGGTGTCATTATGCAGAGCTTAAACTACGAAGGATTAGCGAAAAAGTATGGAGTAGAAATGGTGACGATTAAAAGCGGTCCGTATAAAGACATTATGAATCCAGCACGGAAAATGACCGAAGAAGAACGGAACATTTTGCAATCGCTTATCCAAAACTCTTATGACGGTTTCGTCAAAGTCATTTCTGAAGGAAGACATTTGCCAGAGAGAGAAGTTCGTAAAATTGCCGACGGTCGCATTTATGACGGCCGACAAGCAAAACAACTAAAGCTTATTGACGAATTTGGTTATTTAGACGATACGATTGCGGCGATGAAAAAAGATCATCATTTAGGAAAAGCGCAAGTGGTCAAATATACGAGTGACTTTGGATTTGGCTCGCTATTCAACGCCAAAGCGCTTACCACAAACGATACAGAAGAAATGAAGCTAGTAAAGCTATTTTCAACGCCAAAATCGCCAACGCTTATGTATTTGTACGCGGAATAAGGGGGATGTATATGGAAAATGTGTATACGTTTGAAAACAACGCTGATATACCGACAAGTCAGCCACCCCGCTATGCCGGTTTTTGGATGCGATTTTGGGCATATTTACTTGATTTGCTCGTCGTCGGTAGCATCGACCGTCTAATCGTTTATCCGCTCTTTCGTCTATTTGACCTTTCCATAGATAAAACGACGATGTTTTCACCGATTGCGATTGCCACAGTAGTCGTCTTTTATGGCTATTTCGTGTTAATGACAAAATCTTTTCAGCAAACAATTGGAAAAATGGTGTTTGGATTAAAAGTCGTGACGATAAACGATGAACCATTCACGTGGGTTACGGTGTTGTTTCGAGAAGTCATCGGAAAATTCATTGCGAAGTTCATTTTATTTATAGGGTTTCTTTTTGTCGCCTTTTCCGAGAAAAAGCAAGGGCTGCACGATCAAATTGCTGATACAACTGTTATTCACGAATAAACCTGCAAACGCAGGTTTATTTTTTTTAGAGATGGTGACAATGATATGTTGAAAGGAAGTGCAGACATTGAAAGTGATCGTCGCCATCATTCTTATTTTACTAGTTGTTTTTTTATGTATGAAATTGTCGATCTCTCTCTTTTTTCAACATGCACAAGATGATGACGAGTGCCGCATTACGTTCAGCATGCTGTTTGGTCTTATTCGTTATACGGTTCGCATCCCCTTAATTAAAGTGGACAAGGAATCTCCGGGTATTGTTGTGGCACATAAGCAAACGGTTCAAAATGTTTCCGAAAGTGAACCAAAACGCTCGAAATATAATCCACGAGAAATCGTTCATAGTTTCAAAGAAGCGAAAGATTTTGTACACCACGTCGTTCACTTGCACGTCATTGCCCGAAAATTTTTTTCGCATGTATCGGTAACAAAAATGGAATGGCAATCGAAAATTGGAACAGGTGATGCTGCAAAGACGGGACTAGTGGTTGGAATGGGCTGGTCGCTAAAATATGGAGTTGTAGCAATAATAAGCAAATATATGAGATTAAAAACAAAACCATTGCTTTCGATTACTCCTTCGTTCCAACAAGCAGTGTCTGAAACAAAATTTGTATGTATGATTCATTTTCGTATCGGGCATGCTATAGTAGCAGCAATAAGAATAATCAAATATTGGCGCGGAAATCGGTGGAAAAAAGAAACGTTCAACCATCAAGCAAATGAAAGTTATTAGGAGGTTTCGCTATGAGCAATCATCCAATTCAAGGGTTAATGACAACTGCCATGGAAAATTTAAAGCAAATGATTGATGTAAATACAATTATTGGCGATCCAGTTGAAACGCCAGACGGCAGTGTCATTTTGACGGTCTCAAAAGTAGGTTTCGGTTTTGCGGCAGGTGGAAGCGAGTTTATGTTGGACGGAAAACAAAACGGGAACACGCTAAACGGCCAAGCGAGCAGTGAACATCCATTTGGTGGCGGTTCCGGCGGCGGAGTATCCATTACTCCGATTGCGTTTTTAGTCGTCAACTCTTCCGGAGTGAAGCTATTGCATCTTGACGAAAACACGCATTTATACGAAAAAATTTTAGATTTTGCCCCACAAGTGGTCGAGAAAATCCAAGCAATGTTAAAGAAAAATAAAGAAGAGCAGACACATCCGAAAGATGATTTAGGGAATTTAATCTAAGGCAAAATCGTTGAAAATTTTTTTCGTTCCCGGTATGATTACCCTATACATATTTTTTATGGGAGGAATTTTCAATGGCCAATGTAACGTTCAAAGGGAATCCAGTGACATTAGTCGGGAATGAAGTAAAAGTAGGCGACAAAGCGCCGGACTTCAAAGTATTGGCGAACGATTTATCGGAAGTAACGCTTGCCGATACGAAAGGCTTTGTTCGCTTAATTAGTGTCGTTCCGTCCATCGATACGGGCGTATGCGATACCCAAACACGCCGGTTTAACGAAGAAGTAGCAAAGCTTGATAACGTGAAAGTGTTGACGGTTAGCGTTGACTTGCCGTTTGCACAAAAACGTTGGTGTGGAGCAGCTGGAATCGAGAATGTGCAAATGCTTTCTGACCATCGTGACGTTTCGTTTGGTCAAGCGTACGGTGTCTTAATGAAAGAATTACGCTTGCTTGCTCGTGCCGTTTTTGTCATCGACAGCAACGACACCGTCACTTATGTCGAATACGTTCCGGAGGCAACGAACCATCCGAATTATGAAGCAGCGATTGAAGCGGCAAAAGCGGCGAAATAACAAAGGTGCCTCTCACAGCTAGAAGAAAAGACCTCGAATGAATCGAGGTCTTTTCTTGTTGAAAATCGTAGCGGAAGCCCATACAATAAAAGATTGGACAATGTGAAAGGGGAAAAAAGATGACACCGATTGAACGATTATTTACGTTATTTGACCAAACCGCACTCATTTTACAAGAAGAACTGCACTGTACCTATTTAGAAGCGGTGGCGGAAACAGGTGAGAACGTTTTTCATGGTGATGTGTTGCAAGAAGAGGTCAGCGAGCTAAACCAACGGCGACTCAAACAACAATATACGCAAATTTCACTCGATCGTTTTACGAATGAAGAAATTCGTAAGGCGTTTCAGCTGGCGGTGTTAAAAGGGATGAAGGAACATACGCAACCGCACCATCAAATGACACCTGATGCCGTTAGCTTGTTTATGAGTTATTTAGTGAATAAATTTACTGCTGCCTATTTTGCGCTAACAGTACTTGACCCAGCAGTTGGTACCGCCAATTTATTAACCGCTGTTCTCAATCATTTGTCAAATAAACAAGTGAGAAGCTACGGTGTCGATGTCGATGATTTATTAATGAAATTAGCGTACGTAAATGCGAACTTGCAAAAGCACCCAGTCCACTTTTTTAACCAAGATAGCTTGCAGCCGATATTTGTTGATCATGCTGATGTCTTGATTTGCGACTTGCCGGTTGGATATTATCCGAACGATGACAACGCATCTCGGTTTGTGCTTAGAGCGGAAAGCGGGCATTCGTACGCGCACCATTTGTTTATCGAGCAAAGCGTACATTATACAAAAGAAGGTGGCTATTTGTTTTTCATCATTCCAAACTCGCTATTTACGAGCGATCAAGCACCACAGCTTCATGCGTTTTTAAAAGAACATACCATCATTCAAGGATTGCTGCAACTCCCACTTTCAATGTTTAAAAACGAACACGCAGCGAAAAGTATTTTTATTTTACAAAAAAAAGGCGACCGAGTGAAAGCGCCGAAAAAAGCGCTGCTTATTGAACTTCCGAAGTTTTCCAATAAACAAGCGATGACGGCGATGATGCATAAAATCGACGAATGGTTTGCTGAAGAAAAGAAAGAGCTCTAACAAGGGCTCTTTTCGCTTATTAATCTAATTTGAAAGCGATTTTTGCGAACAGAAAGAGAGTTTTTTTGATTCGAATTTTGTGAATATAAAAACATATTCCGTGCAATCGGTTACAATTTCGTGAAGTGCTTGAAAACAAAAGAAAATCATGCGTAAAATGAAAAAGGATTGTCGGATTTGGAATACTAATGGAGAAGCGCTTTAAAGGAGTTGTTTTTATATGGCAAAAATTATGGCAATTAACGCGGGCAGCTCGTCGCTGAAATTTCAGCTGTTTGAGATGCCGAGTGAGACAGTGTTAACGAAAGGAATTGTCGAGAGAATCGGCTTTGACGATGCGATTTTTACGATTGTTGTGAACGGAGAAAAAGTGCAAGAAGTAACAGCGATTCCGGACCATGCGGTTGCGGTGAAAATGCTGCTAGATAAATTAATTCGTTTTGGCATTATTCAGTCGTTTGCAGAAATCGACGGAATCGGTCACCGCGTCGTTCATGGCGGCGAGAAGTTTAGTGATTCCGTTCTGATCACCGATGAGGTGCTAAAAGAGATTGAAGAATTATCGGAACTTGCACCGTTACACAATCCAGCGAATATTGTCGGCATTAAAGCGTTTAAAGAAGTGTTGCCAAACGTGCCAGCGGTTGGGGTATTTGATACGGCGTTCCATCAGACGATGCCAGAACAGTCATTTTTATATAGCCTTCCGTATGAATATTACACAAAATTTGGCATTCGGAAATACGGCTTCCACGGGACATCGCATAAATACGTGACGCAGCGCGCCGCGGAGTTGCTAGGGCGGCCGATTGAGCAATTGCGCCTTATTTCGTGCCATCTTGGGAATGGAGCGAGCATTGCGGCAGTAGAAGGCGGAAAATCGATTGATACGTCGATGGGCTTTACGCCATTAGCAGGGGTAGCGATGGGAACACGTTCCGGTAATATCGACCCGGCGCTAATCCCATACATTATGGAGAAAACGGGAAAAACGGCAGAAGAAGTGATTGATGTTTTGAATAAGAAAAGCGGTATGCTTGGCATTTCCGGTTTTTCGAGCGATTTGCGTGACATTGAAAAAGCAGCGTCGGAAGGAAACGAACGGGCGGAATTGGCGCTTGAAGTGTTTGCGAACCGCATTCATAAATATATTGGTTCATATGCAGCGCGCATGTGTGGGGTCGACGCGATTATTTTCACGGCGGGAATTGGCGAAAATAGCGACGTCGTGCGGGCAAAAGTATTGCGCGGCCTAGAATTCATGGGCGTCTACTGGGACCCAGCATTAAATAAAGTGCGTGGCAAAGAAGCGTTCATCAGTTACCCACATTCACCGGTGAAAGTATTAGTGATCCCGACGAATGAAGAGGTCATGATCGCCCGCGATACGATAAGATTGGCAGGGTTGTAAGGATTTTTTAAAATTTATAACCAAAACTTGCTAAAGCAACTTTTTCCATATTCTGAAATGGATATGAAAAGGTTGCTTTTTTTATTTTAGAAAGAAACGACTAGTGAACGGGCTCAATCCTAATGAAGGGAGGGAATTAAATAAGATGTAGCGATATGGTATAATAGGAAAAAACTTTGGTGAATGAGGAGGAAAAGATGTGGAAAACAGAAATGAATTACATAAACAGGAAATTAAAATCAAGGTAGAACTATCACAAAAAGATTTTGTGATCGCCAATTTACTTTTTATGTGGATTTCATATCCATAACTTGTTGGAATAGGGATTGTTAGTTTAGTGGTCGGACTATATGCTTTGGTGGCAAGTGGATGGCATTCTGCTCTTTTCGTTACTTTCCTGCCGGCCATCTCTTTAATTGGACTAGTGATTTCGATTGTTTTGCAATCTAAAAAAGAAAACCATGTTTATCGTGAACCTAAAATCTACTCAATCTCTGAAGAAGGGGTTTATGTCGAATCTTCTTCATCCCAGCATCAATATGCTTGGACAGCCATTAAGGGAATAAAAAAAATAAAAGGTTACTACTATTTATTTTTGGGAAGAAACGAAGCGCATGTGATACTTGAAAAAAGTTTCTCTGACCGTTTTTTGTTGGAACAATTTCATAGCCTTATATCATCTTCTCCAAAACCAAAAAAGCGTAAAACATTTCCAAAAATCATCTTTTTTACGCTTGTGACTTTAATCATCATTGGCATTTTAAGCAATATGTTTTCGAGATAGAACGGAGGATAGATATAAATGAGTGTCAACGAGCATAAAAAGGAAGCACCGCGCGTTATTCGCTGTAAAGTAGTGACGGTTAGTGATACACGAACAAAAGAAACGGATAAAAGCGGCCAATTAATGATGCAACTTTTAAAAGAAGCGGGGCATGAAGTAGTAGCATACGAAATTGTCAAAGACGAAAAAGAAGCTATTCATTTTGCGGTCATGCGCGGCTGCGAACAACCGGAAGTCGATGCCGTACTCACAAACGGTGGCACAGGAATTGCCAAACGGGACGTGACGATTGAAACGGTTAAAGAAATCATCGAAAAAGAAATTGTTGGGTTTGGCGAGCTGTTTCGCATGATTAGCTACACAGAAGACATCGGCTCTGCGGCGATGCTATCGCGTGCGATTGCTGGCGTTGCGAATAACACCGCAATCTTTTCGACGCCTGGTTCGACCGGGGCGGTAAGATTAGCGATGACGAAACTCATTTTGCCAGAATTGCGCCACGTCATTCGCGAAATTCGCAAAGATTTGTAAAAGGCGGCTAGTTGCTCAAGCCGCCTTTATTGATGCAATCTGGCAGAGACAGTTTGATTAAGCCGGTACCAAATCCATAAATCATTAATGATTGAAGCCAACTCCGCGATTTCTGAGTTCAGCCGGCACGAGCGAGAAAAGTCGCTTTCGTCGCTCAATTCCGCTTGCTTTTGATTGATCGTTTGCTCGAGTTCGGCGATCCTGTCGGGAATTGCTCCGCGGATTTTTTCCCACTCTAACAAAATATCGTACTGTTCCTTCTCGCTATATTCTTCCCACGCTCTTTCAAGCGCCGGCAATCGAATCCCAAGCCGTTCATCATATACAAACACGGTTTCCCCCCTCACTTTCTTACTGTTTATTTTACAAAAAAATAAGGAAAAGACCAACGAATTCAAATAGTATTTTTATACTTTTTGATGAATAACTATTGAAAAAGACAATAAAAGCTGATAAAGTAATATTGTAATAAATGAATAATTATTTAGTTTCTAGTATATTTATGTGAAAAGGAAGGGGAAAACATATGGCCAATCCAAAAATTGTGCTAGCCTATTCAGGCGGTTTAGATACATCTGTTGCGATTAAGTGGTTACAAGAACGAGGATACGATGTCGTGGCGTGCTGCTTAGATGTTGGAGAAGGGAAAGATCTTGATTTTGTGAAAGAAAAAGCGCTCACTGTCGGTGCGATTAAATCGTATGTCATCGATGCGAAAGAAGAGTTTGCGAATGAATACGCGCTTGTCGCTTTGCAGGCACATACCCTTTATGAGGGAAAATATCCACTTGTATCGGCGCTTTCACGCCCTTTGATTGCGAAAAAGCTAGTAGAAATTGCCGAGTTGGAAGGGGCAGTAGCAGTTGCGCACGGTTGCACAGGGAAAGGAAACGACCAAGTTCGGTTTGAAGTGTCGATTAAAGCGTTAAACCCGAACTTAGAAGTCGTAGCACCAGTACGTGAATGGAGCTGGTCGCGGGAAGAAGAAATTGAATATGCGAAAAAACATAACATTCCGATCCCGATCGACTTAGATAGCCCGTTTTCGATTGACCAAAATTTATGGGGACGCAGCAATGAATGTGGGATTTTAGAAGATCCATGGGCTGCACCGCCAGAAGAAGCGTATGAATTAACAGCGGCGCTTGAACAGACACCAGACGTGCCAGACATTATTGAAATTGGCTTTGAACAAGGAGTGCCAAAAACGTTAAACGGCAAAGAATATTCCCTTGCGTCGCTTATTTTAGAGTTAAACGCGCTTGCCGGCAAACATGGGGTCGGGCGCATCGACCATGTCGAAAACCGCCTTGTCGGTATTAAATCGCGCGAAGTGTACGAATGTCCAGGAGCGATTACGCTCATTAAAGCGCATAAAGAATTAGAAGATTTAACGCTCGTCAAAGAAGTCGCGCACTTTAAGCCGCTCATCGAGCAAAAATTGGCGGAAGTCATTTATAACGGGTTATGGTTTTCGCCATTAAAAGATGCGCTTCTTGCGTTCTTAAAAGAAACGCAAAAAAATGTCACTGGCGTTGTGCGGGTGAAGTTATTTAAAGGTCATGCAATTATCGAAGGGCGGAAATCCGAGTTTTCATTATATGACGAAAAACTCGCCACCTACACATCGGAAGACGAGTTCGACCATCAAGCAGCTGTCGGCTTTATTTCCTTATTCGGCTTGCCGACGAAAGTATACAGCATCGTGAACAATCAAAAGAAGGTGACCGTGTGAAGAAACTTTGGGGCGGACGGTTTACGAAAACAGCGGAAGAATGGGTCGATGAGTTTGGCGCATCGATTCCATTCGACCAAGAGTTAGTCGAAGAAGATATCGAAGGAAGCATCGCCCATGTGACGATGCTCGGAAAGTGCGGCATTTTGCCGAGCGATGATGCGGAAAAAATTAGATCCGGCTTGCTGTCGCTGTTAGATAAAGCAAAGCAAGGAAAGCTTGAGTTTTCTGTTGCTTACGAAGATATTCATTTAAACATTGAAAAAATGTTAATCGATGAAATAGGTCCAGTTGGCGGAAAATTGCATACTGGACGAAGCCGCAACGACCAAGTAGCGACCGATATGCACTTATATTTGCGCAAGCGCGTTCATGAAATTATTGAATTGATTCGGGAATTACAACAAGTGTTGGTGGAAAAAGCAGAAGCGCACGTCGAAACGCTCATTCCAGGATATACGCATTTGCAACGGGCGCAGCCTGTGTCATTTGCCCATCATTTGCTAGCGTATTTTTGGATGTTTGAACGTGACCGTGAGCGATTTACGGAATCGCTAAAGCGCATTAACAAATCGCCGCTTGGCGCTGGAGCGCTTGCCGGCACGACATTTCCGATCGACCGCCAATACACCGCCGAGCTGCTCGGGTTTGACGGCATTTACGAAAACAGCATCGATGCGGTTAGCGACCGCGATTTTATCATTGAATTTTTAAGCAACAGTTCGCTTTTGATGATGCATTTGTCGCGTTTTTGCGAAGAGTTAATTCTTTGGTCAAGCCAAGAATTTCAATTCATCGAAATCGACGATGCGTTTGCGACAGGAAGTAGCATTATGCCCCAAAAGAAAAATCCCGACATGGCCGAACTCATTCGTGGAAAAACCGGGCGAGTGTATGGAAACTTAGTTGGCTTATTAACAGTCATGAAAGGAACGCCATTGGCGTATAACAAAGATATGCAAGAAGACAAAGAAGGCATGTTTGATACCGTAAAAACGGTAACCGGTTCGTTAAAAATTTTTGCGGGCATGATTGCGACAATGGAAGTTCGTACAGAAGTCATGAAAAAGGCAGTCAAACAAGACTTTTCGAACGCGACGGAACTAGCGGACTATTTAGCGAAAAAAGGCGTTCCGTTCCGCGAAGCGCATGAAATCGTCGGTAAACTTGTGTTAACATGCATTGAAAAAGGCATCTTTTTAGCGGATTTGCCGCTTTCTGAATACAAGCAAGCTTCTGCCTTATTTGAGGAAGACATTTACGAAGCGCTCGACCCGTATACTGCAGTGAACCGCCGCAATAGCGCAGGGGGAACCGGCTTTGCGGAAGTGCGGACGGCGATCGAAAAGGCGAACAAAACAATGAACACTCCGTAAACGTGTTACGGAGTGTTTTTTTCTTATAAGGTAAGAAAGTATAGCATTTTGCAATTAGGCAGAGAATTGTCTAGCTTGAAGCGCCATTGGTGTGATGCGCTCCGCCCCTTCTTTCGGCGGCGACACACGGAGTTCGCTTCTTTGAAATATCCCACGCAAGCCCAAGCTTTGCTTGGGCTGAGCCTCCTCGGTGGAGCTTGTGCGCTCTTCGCCGATAGGTGGGCGCTTTGTGCTTTTCTTATTTTTCAGTTCGGACGACTAGCACGTCACATTTGGCATAGCGAGTAATATGTTCGGAAACGCTTCCAATTAACAACCGTTCTACAGCGTTCAATCCCGTAGCGCCGCAAACAATTAAATCCGCATGATGTTGTGGAGCGATATCTTTGGCAATTTTCACTTTTGGTGAACCAAATTCGATTTCTACACTAACTTCTTTTACCCCTGATTCCACTGCTTGTTTTTGATAGTTTTCTAGCAATTCTTTTGCATACTGCTCCGAGCGTTCGATGACGACCCGATCATGCATTTCTACAGCTGCGAGTGCGCGTACATCAATGATGTGGGTTAAAATGAGCGCAGCGTCATTTCGTTTTGCGATTTCAATCGCTTTTTTAAACGCCCACTCTGCTTCTTTTGAGCCATCGACGGCTACTACAATCGTTTTGTACGTCATTGACATGTTTCCCACTCCCCTTTTGGATAGAAATGCTAACTTTAATATAAGTATAACATGCAGTGGACAAGTAAAACTATAGATATCGTTACATTTTTATGAAAAGAGGTGGGAAGTGTGAAAAGAGAGCCCGATGTAAGACAGTCTCTATATGATGATGAAGAGGCGGTACAAGCAATTAGCGAGCAAATTATGAATGCGTACCAAAGTGGCGTCATCGAGCAAGAGGAAGGATATTACCATCCACGCCGAGAGGCAGGAGAATAAGTAAACCATCACGGTAGTCTTCTACCGTGATGGTTTTATCATGAGTGCGCTGCACGTGTCTTTTTGGTTACATTTGTAGTAAAGTAAAGAGAGAGATTGTTCATGGGGAGGAGTTTTGGTGAGACATGCCCTCATCACAGCGGGTGCGAAAGGATTAGGTCGAAAAGTGACGGAGTTATTGCTGGAGAAAGGCTATTCTGTCACCGTTAACTATCGAAGCGATGAATTAGCAGTGCAGTCGCTGAAAGAACAATATGTGCATCTATCCGAAAGGCTGCAATTTGTTAAAGGGGATGTGACAAAAAAAGAAGACTTGCATGCGCTTGTCGATCAAGCGCTTGAGCGATTCGGTCGCATTGATTGTTTAATTAACAACGCCGGTCCCTACATTTTTGAAAGGAAAAAACTTGTGGAATATACCGAAGATGAATGGTATGAAATGATTGAGGGGAATTTAAGCGCAGTCTTTCATCTATTTAAAAAAACAATTCCGATTATGCGAAAACAACGGTTCGGTCGCATTATTACATACGGATTTCAAGGGGCAGCGAGCGCACCGGGCTGGTTGCATCGCGCAGCATTCAGTGCGGCAAAAGTCGGATTAGTTTCATTGACGAAAACAATTGCAGTGGAAGAGGCAGAATATGGGATTACGGCCAATATGATTTGCCCTGGCAATATTTTAGGGGAGATGAAAGAAGCGACGATTGCTCAATCAAGAAAGAAAAAGGACGAGATGACGCCGATCGGACGCTCTGGAACAGGGGAAGATATTGCGCGAGTGATCGCATTTTTATGTGACGAAAACTCGGATATGATCACCGGTGCTGTCATTGACATTACCGGTGGATTAGACGTGATTCACCGGTACCGGTAAAAAAAGCAAGTGGCATCCCCGCCGCTTGCTTATAAAATGATAAGTTCTTTTGGATAGTTCGTCAACACTTCGACGCCGGTATCGGTAATCAGCACATCGTCTTCAATGCGCACACCACCGATGGATGGAACGTAAATACCTGGTTCAATCGTAAACACCATTCCGCGTTGGAGCGGTAGCGGATTCGTTGCGTTCATGCATGGATATTCATGAATTTCGATACCTAACCCGTGACCAACACGGTGGGTAAAATACGGCCCATATCCTGCTTCTTCAATAATTTGTCTTGCGGCTTGGTCGACTGTTCCGACGGCTGCCCCTGGTTTAGAAGCAGCGATGGCAGCGAGTTGCGCTTTTCGTACTGTTTCATATATACGTTTCTGTTCCTCGTTTGGTGTTCCGAAAACAACCGTTCTTGTAATGTCTGAACAATATCCGTCAAGGACGACGCCTAAATCAAACAGCACAAAATCGCCTCGTTGAATAGGTGTTAAGCCAGGAACACCGTGTGGCGCTGCTGTTTTTTCACCGGTTAAGACCATTGTCGCAAACGACATTTCGCGGACGCCTTTTTTCTTCAATTCATGCTCGATCGTCGCGATGATGTCCAATTCCGTTTTTCCTTCGGCGATTGTTTGTATGCCGACTTCGACGCCCAAATTGGCAAGCGCCGCTGCTTGACGCAAAATAGCAATTTCGCTTTCTTCTTTTATCATGCGAAGCTGGCGCAACTTTTCTTCGGCGTTTACCATCGCACGGGTTGGGAAATAAGTAGAGAACTGTTCATACCGTTCGAGCGAAAGATGGCTTTTTTCGACAGCCACTTTTTCGATTGGGAGCGCAAGTTTTTTTAGATAGTTGGCAATCAGCTCCCACGGATGGTCGGTGTCGCTATAGCCAATGAGCGAATACGCCCAGCCAGAATGTTTTGCTTGTTCGACTTCCATTTGCGGACAAACTAGCACCGGCTCTTCATTTGGAAAGACGAGCAACGCTAGCAATCGTTCGTGTGGATCGCTATAAAACCCGCTTAAATAAAACACATTTGGTGTGGACGTAATCAGGGCAAAGGTAATATGTTGTTCTTGAAGCCACTCGGAAAAAGCACGTAATCGTTGATTCACTGTATCCCCTTCTTTTCATGTAGATTCTATCATTGAGCGTACCAATAACGAAAGAAAATGTAAACAAAAAAGGAAATCAAAAAAGAAGTGCGAAATACATACTAAGGAAAAACCGCGAAAGGAGAAGATGTGAGATGAAATTGACGTATCATGGACATTCTGTTGTGGAAATTCAAACGAACGGCACGACGGTTTTTATCGACCCGTTCATTACAGGAAACGAACTGACTGACTTAACCGCAGAAAAAGTAAAAGCCGATGTCATTTTATTGACGCACGGACATGGCGACCATGTTGGCGATACGGTGCCGCTCGCGTTGCGCAACAACGCTCTCGTCGTTGCGCCGTTTGAGCTGGCGACGTATTTAAGCTGGCAAGGGGTCAATGTACATCCAATGCATATTGGTGGGGCGCATCAATTTGAGTTTGGAAAAGTGAAATTGACGCAAGCGTTCCACGGCTCGAGCTATATTGATGAAAATAAACAAATCATTTATACAGGTATGCCGTGCGGAATTTTATTTACCGCAGAAGGAAAGACGATTTATCATGCAGGCGATACCGCACTATTTTCCGATATGAAACTAATCGGAGAGCGAAATGAGATTGATGTTGCCTTTTTGCCGATTGGTGACAACTTTACAATGGGATCGGAAGATGCAGCATTAGCTGCGGAATGGTTGCGGGCCAAAACGGTGGTGCCGATTCACTACAATACGTTCCCGGTCATTAAGCAAGATCCGGAGCAGTTTGTTTCGATGTTGAAAGATGGCGTCGGAAAAGTATTGCGTCCGGGCGAAAGCATCGAACTATAAAAGAGCCTTCGTGGCTCTTTTTTCTAAAGATAAGAAAGAAAATTGCTATAGTAAAGAAAAAATTAAATCAATAAAAAATGTTATCATTTTTTAATAAAAAAGCCATCTTGAAGCAAATCTATCGTTACCCTCTTGTTTAGAGGCTTTTTTAAGAGAATGCGGAGATGGTTTATGTTCATACTTTTCCTTGGATATATATAATTTGCGCAGTATATTATAAATAAAGATAAATCTCTGTGAAAAAGAAGGATTTGTATCCATTCCAATCTGCAGACATACTCTTGTAAAATATGCACAAGAAAGTGAGGGGAATGTAGAGTGGATGCCACAAGGGTTGAAAAATATATCATCAAACCGAGCCATCCGTATTTTCATATGCTCGATGAGTTTTGTTTTCGCTCGAAAAATCTTTACAATTTCGCGAATTATCATGTCCGCCAGTTGTTTTTTAAAGATGGTACCTATCTTTCCTATAACAAACTAGACAAACTAATCAAAACAGAAGGAATGGACGCAGACTATCGGGCGATGCCGCTTGCTCAATGTGCACAACAGACGTTAAGAATGCTGCATCAAAACTGGAAGTCGTTTTTCAAATCAATGAAAGATAGGGCAAAGAATAAAGAAAAATATACAGGCAGACCGAAGCCACCGAAATATGTAAGAAAAGATGGGCGATATGTGCTTGTGCTAACGAATCAATCATGCAAAATAAAAGACAATCATGTAGTGTTCCCTGAATGTTTTCAAGGGTTTCAGCTCAAAACAAAAATAGTAGGAAAACTACAACAAGTTCGTTTCATTCCAAAACATCAGCACATCGTTGTAGAAGTGGTATATAAAATTAGCGTTCCATCTGGAAAGAAAGACAATGGCAGGTATATAAGTATTGATTTAGGATTAGATAACTTCGCAACCATTGTCAACAATGTAGGTGCAAAACCGATCGCTATCGATGGTAAAGGTCTAAAATCCGTCAATCAATACTATAACAAACAAATAAGCCATTACCGCAAAGTGGTGAAACAAATGAATCGCTTAGATTGGACAAAGCGAATGAGCAAGATAACGGAAAAGCGAAATCACATCGTTGAAAACTTTATGCACCAAGCCAGTCGCTTTGTTATCAAACACGCGTTGTCTTTGGACTGTGATACAATTGTTGTAGGGATGAATAAAGATTGGAAACGTGAGGTGAATCTTGGAAAGCGTACGAATCAATCGTTTGTACACATTCCGTATCAAACGTTTATTCATCAATTGCGGTACAAAGCAGAACAGCATGGTATCCGCGTCATCGTAACAGAAGAAAGCTATACATCCAAATGCAGTTTTTTAGACATGGAAGAAATCAAGAAACAAAAACAGTACAAAGGAACGCGCATCAAGCGAGGGTTGTTTCAATCCGCAAATGGAATGCTTATCAACGCAGATGTCAACGGCGCATACAACATCATGAGAAAAGTATTCCCAAAGGCGTTTGCCAATGGGATAGAGGGTGTGGGGTTACACCCAATCCGGGTACTTGTAGCGTAATCTGCATGGACGGATAAACAATTTTATTAAAATCTTTGTCGTTATTTGGTGATTTTAGTAAAATTGGTAACCTAATAGGAAGTAGACATTGGACAAAGGGTGAAGACATTTGGCGACAAAACACGAACAAATTTTGCAATATATTGATAGCTTGCCAGTTGGAGAAAAAATTTCCGTCCGGCAAATCGCAAAAGAAATGGGCGTGAGCGAAGGAACGGCATACCGCGCGATTAAAGATGCAGAAAACAAAGGGTATGTCAGTACAATCGAGCGCGTCGGTACGATTCGTATTGAACGGAAAAAGAAAGAAAATATTGAGAAGCTGACGTACGCTGAAGTCGTTAATATCGTTGACGGTCAAGTGTTAGGCGGACGGGAAGGGCTTTATAAAACGTTAAACCGCTTTGTCATCGGCGCAATGCAGCTTGAAGCGATGATGCGCTATACAGGTGCAGGCGATTTACTCATTGTCGGCAACCGGACGAAAGCGCACCAACTTGCGTTAGAAGCCGGAGCGGCTGTTTTAATTACTGGCGGTTTTGATACGGCGGATCATGTAAAAAAATTAGCGGATGAATTACAATTACCGATTATTTCAACGAGCTACGATACGTTTACTGTCGCCACGATGATTAATCGGGCGATTTACGACCAATTGATTAAAAAAGAAATTGTACTTGTCGAAGACATTTTGATTCCACTCGAAAAAACGGTGTATTTGCAAACGACAGATGTAGTGGAAAAGTGGTATCAGTTGAATCGCGAAACGAAACATAGCCGCTTCCCAGTCGTCGATCAGCAATTGAAAGTACAAGGAATGGTCACGTCAAAAGACGTGTTAGATTGCGATCGGCAACTTCCGATTGAAAAAGTGATGACGAAGCATCCGATCACCGTTAACGGTAAAACATCGGTTGCTTCCGCTTCACATATGATGGTATGGGAAGGGATTGAACTGTTGCCGGTCGTCGATGATCATAATCGTCTGCAAGGCATTATTAGCCGTCAAGATGTGTTGAAGGCGTTGCAAATGATTCAGCGGCAACCGCAAGTCGGTGAAACGATTGACGACATTATTACAAGCCAATTCCGTGAAGTAGATCCGCATTCGAAAACGGAAAACGTCTTTCGCTGCACGGTTACACCGCAAATGACGAATTATTTAGGGACGCTGTCGTACGGTGTATTCACCACGATTGTAACGGAAGCAGCAACGCGGGCATTGCGCCTTTATAAACGCGGAGATTTAGTGATGGAAAATATTACAATTTATTTTATTAAGCCGGTACAAATCGATAGCACGATCGATATTAAAGCTAGGCTGCTCGAAATTGGTCGGAAGTTCGGGAAGGTCGATGTGGAAGTGTATCACGAAGGGGCGGTCGTCGGCAAAGCAATGATGATGTGCCAGTTGATGGACCGATAGGCGAAACGGGGGATTATCCCCCGTTTTTTGCTAGTTGTTCTGCCTCTTCGATGACAAGCGGCAAATAATATTTATAGGCACGGTAGCCAGCCCATGCACTTCCGCCGCCGATCAACAAAAAAATCGTGCCGACGAGATATGTTACGGTCGAGGAATAAAGAAAAAATTGGTTTACGCCAAAGAAAAAGACGAATGAGCCGAGTGCCATGCTCGCTTTTGCAGAAATCCAGCGGCGTTCTGCGGGACGACGGCTTCGAAAATATTTAATTTTATAATAAACATAAAACGAAAGCGAAAAAACAATAAGAATAACGAATACTGGCATAACGTTCCCTCCATCTTTTCTTTCTCTACCATTGTACATGGTTTTCCCTTATAATGAAAGAAAACTATCGTAATTAAAGAGGAGAAGTTGCGATGAAAGAACAGGCACTTGCTATTTTAGAGATGATCCGGCAATTTGATACGGTCATCATTCACCGCCATGTGCGTCCCGATCCGGATGCATACGGTTCACAAGGAGGACTAGCAGAAATTTTAAAAGCTTCGTTTCCGGAGAAAAAGATTTATACTGTCGGAAAAGAAGAACCAACGCTGCATTTTTTAAGACGGCTAGATCAAATTGACGACGCTGTTTACGCACAGGCGCTCGTCATCGTATGCGATACAGCGAACGAAGAACGAATTTGCGATGGGCGTTATCGCCTTGGCCAAAAGCTCATTAAAATTGACCATCATCCAAACGAAGATCCGTACGGGGATATCGTATGGGTGGATACAAATGCCAGCTCGACAAGCGAAATGATTTATGAGTTTTATTTAGCTGGAAAAGGCCAAGGGTTAGTGATGACGAAAGAAGCAGCGCGCCTCATTTACGCCGGCATTGTTGGCGATACTGGCCGCTTTCTTTTCTCAAGAACGAGTGCAAAAACGTTTCAATATGCAAGCGAGCTAATCCAATATGGGTTCTCGATGACCGAGCTATACAACGAACTGTATCGTACACCGGTGAACGTTGCCCATTTAAGCGGGTATGTGCTGCAAAATTTTGAACTTTCCGATTCAGGAGTGGCGTTTGTGAAAATACCGAAATCGCTGCTTGAACAATATTGTGTGACACCTTCGGAAGCATCACAGCTTGTTAGTCTGCTAGGGGATATCGAAGGAATCCGCGCATGGGTATTTTTCATTGAAGAAGAAAAAGACATCCGCGTGCGGCTGCGTTCTAAAGGAGTCATCGTCAATGAAGTGGCGAAAAAATACCGCGGTGGAGGTCATCCATTTGCCGCTGGTGCCACGATTGACTCATGGGGCGAAGCTGACCAAGTGATTGCTGATTTAGAAGCAGCGTGCCGCACAAGCTAAAAGGGGGCTTTTGCCCCATAGCCATCAAGTTAAGAAATTGGGCCTTTGTACACCGTTAAAAACATGGTATCCTTTCTAGCGAATACTCTTCGTTAGAAAGGATTTTTTCTATGGAAAATCAAATGCAAGCATGGATAAAAACCATCCGTCAACTTTTCTCGCCTGAGACATTGACTCATCTTGCTCAAGAAACGGGATTTATTCAGCGAAAACGAGCATTAACGGCAGAAGCATTTTTGACTCTTTGTGCATGGGGAGATGGCTCACTGGCTCAACAATCGCTCCAACGGTTATGTACGTCTCTCACACTCCGCCATGACTGTTCCCTGTCCAGTGAAGGATTGAATCAGCGGTTTACCGAGAGAGCCGTGGCGTTTTTGCGAGAAGTGTTTTTCCTTCTCCTCCAGCGACAACGCCCATTGCTTTGGTCCACCATCCAAACCTACCGGACGTGTTTTACTCGCTTGCGGATTTTGGACTCGACCAGTTTTTTGGTTCCTGCCGACTATGGGGAGGACTACCGAGGTTCCGTCTCATCAGGAGCAAAAATTCAGTTTGAATATGACTTGTTGTCTGGTGCCTGTCTTCAACTATGTGTTCAATCGGCTAATGACTCGGACGCCCGTTTTGCCTATCATGCCCAGCACACGATTTTGCCGAATGACCTATGTATTCGGGATTTAGGCTTTTTCTCCGTTGCCGCACTGGCCGAGATCGACGCCCACGGAGCGTATTATATTACTCGGCTCCGTTCCGATATGAAAGTGTATATCAAAGAGAATAGCCGGTGGAAGGAATGGGATTGGGAATCTCTTGGGAATCAATTAGAGGAAGGGGAATCCGTAGAAATGGAACATGTATACATCGGGCATGAGCGTTTGTATATCCCGCGCTTGATTTTTCGACGTCTGACGGAAGAAGAATGGCAAAAACGGATGGCGTATGTGCGAAAAAAGGAAAAAAGAAAAGGGAAGGCGCTGGCACGCCAAACCCTCGAACAAAAGAAATACCACATCTTACTGACTAATTTACCACAAGAGTCGTTTGATGGGCAACAGGTTTATGAGCTTTATTCCTTGCGGTGGCAAATTGAACTGTTGTTTAAAGCGTGGAAGTCCGTCTTTGATCTGGCGAAAGTCAAAAAGATGAAGAAAGAACGGTTCGAATGCCATATATATGGGACGTTGATTGCCATTTTGGTCACCCAGACCTTTCTGTTTCAAGCTCGAACGTATTGGCAACAAAAAGAAGGGATTCAAATCAGTGAACGGAAAGCACTAGATGTTCTCCAATCCTATTGGCAACAACTGCTTTTGCGCCTATCGAAGGAGGAAATCAGCCTTTCTTCTCTCCTCCTTCTATTGAGAAAACATGGAAGAAAGGATCGAAGGAAAGGGAAAGAAACGGCATTGGATCTCTTGATGAAATTGGATATTTATTAATTTTATTCATAAAAGTGCCAAATAACCCTCTTAAAGAGGGTTATTTGGCATGCCTAAAAAATGTGGTATTCTTTTTCTTCAGCCCATGATTACAAACGTTGCGTATGGATACAACGATGCCTAACACTAAACTTGACGGGTATGGGCTTTTGCCCCCTTTTTAGTTATTGACGAGTTTTAATTTCACTTCTATCGACAAAGTCGTAAACAAAAAAAGTTCGGTCACTTCTAAACGATATGTTTGCTCGTTCATCGTATACGTTTTGTTTTCAATCGCCTTTTTTAACAGCTCTTTACTTTGGTAAACGGTTTCCATATCTTTTGCGATTAAATGCGAAATATCTTCTTTCACGCTTTCTTCAATATGAAATGTTGTATACGAGTCAAGCTTGTATTGCTCGGCATTTGTAAGATGGACACGAATTTCTTGTACGGTAAGCTTCTTTTTGTTCGCTTTGTTCAATTTTACGTAGTCTTCTTGCCAAATGCGAATATCGTTTTGCAAATCGACAATTTTATCTTCTAACTCGGCAATTCGTCGAGTCTGTTTCTCTTGCAGGGCGCCGAATAAATAAAGGAATACAACCCAGCTAATCACCGCTCCGATGGCGGCTCCGGCGAAAAAACGTTGCCACGTTCGTTCGTGATAATATGGTGGAATTCTCATGAGGAAATGTGCTCCTGTGTAAGCCATGTAATAATCGTCACACCGGTTTGTGCCCCGCCAATCGCTGAAAGAATAAGAAAAATTTGTTTCACTAAATCGCGTGTTTCGCCAGAAAATAAGCCGCGGTCAACGGTATAAAACGTATCGAATGTTCCGCCAATCGCTGAAACCACCGCCCAAATTTTTAAATCAAGCGCAAACCGATACATCGATGTAAGAGGAGGTTGCCCCATTAAAAATGCGCCAATCCCACCAATAATCGCTCCACCTAATAATACTCCTAGAGCAAGAAAATAACTTTGTACTAGTGCAGGGAAAAATGATAGCTTCATCTCCATCGTTGTCCATTCCTTTCATTGATCCACTTTCCTTTTCATATATATGGACAAACGACACGAAGTATGTTTTGCGTTGTGAAAGTTTTGTCGACTATAATTAAGGAAAAAGGAGGGAAAGCCATTGGGGTTCGTTCACCTTCATGTACGGAGTGGATATAGTTTATTAAACGGGACAGCGAAAATCAATGATTTAGTGAAAAAAGCAAGCGATTTATGTTTCCATGCGCTAGCATTGACCGATGAAAACGTATTGTACGGTGCGATTCCGTTTTATCAAGAGTGTAAAAAATATGGAATTAAGCCGATTATTGGAATGATTGCTCGTGTGAAATTAGAAAAAGAAGGATACCCGCTTGTGCTGTTAGCAAAAAACGACATCGGCTATCGTCATTTACTGAAAATAAGCAGCACTATTCAAACGAAAGCGCAAGACGGGATTCCTGAAAAATGGCTAAAGCATTACCGGGAAGGACTTATTGCGCTAACGCCCGGAAACGATGGACAGATTGAAACGTTGCTTGCCCAAAATGAATGGGAGCAAGCAAGGGAAGTAGCGAATACATATAAGCGACTATTTACTAGCGATTTTTATATCGCCATTCAGCGACATGGAAAAGAAGAAACGTGGCAGCGCGAGCTAATTCGTTTAAGCAAAGAAGCAAGCATTCCACTCGTTGCAACGAATAATGTTCATTATCTCGAAAAAGAAGACGCGTTTGTGCATGAGTGCCTTCTTGCCATTCACCGCGGGACAAAAATCCATGGAGAAGGAAATCGGCTAGAAAGTGGCGAATACTATTTAAAATCAGCAGAGGAAATGGATTCTTTATTTTCTGATATTCCAGAGGCGATTATCAATACGGAAAAAATTGCGGCCCAATGCCATATCGATATTCCGTTTGGGGAGAGGAAGCTACCAAAATACCCTGTACCTAACAATGAAAATGTCCATGATTATTTACGGAAACTATGTTTCGAAGGGTTGCAAAAGCGTGTTCCATTGCCGACGCCACCATATGTCGAACGACTCGAATATGAGTTAGCAATGATTAAAGAAATGAATTTCAGCGATTATTTTTTAATTGTTTGGGATTTTATGAACTTTGCGCGAAAGCAAGGAATAATGACTGGGCCAGGACGCGGTTCGGTGGCCGGTTCGCTTGTTGCGTATACCCTCTACATCACAAACGTTGACCCCATTCCATATGGACTACTGTTCGAGCGGTTTTTAAATCCCGCACGTATTTCGATGCCGGATATTGACATTGATTTTCCTGACGACCGGCGGGATGAAGTGATTCAATACGTTGCAAAAAAGTATGGAAACCAGCATGTTGCACAAATTATTACATTTGGCACGTTTGGTGCGCGAGCTGCACTGCGAGATGTGGCAAAAGTGATGGGGGCGACGGCTAAAGAAATCGAACAGCTACTAAAGTATCTTCCGAACAAATTAGGGGTGACGCTACAAGGAGCGTATGACGAAGTGCCTGCATTTCGGAAAGAAGTACACGCTTCGGAACGAATGCACCAGCTCTTTATGACGGCGTTGCGTCTTGAGGGACTTCCGCGCCATACGTCAACCCATGCAGCAGGGGTAGTGATTAGCGAGCGGCCCCTTTCGGACATCGTTCCGTTGCAGCAAGGGCACGGGGACATTTATTTAACACAATACTCGATGGATGTATTAGAACAGCTTGGCTTATTAAAAATGGATTTTCTTGGTCTCCGCACACTAACGTTGATTGGCAACATTCAGAAATTGATTGAGCAAAAAACAAAACAATCGGTCGATTTAACCAATATCCCATTAGATGACAAAAAAACGTATGAGCTGTTAAGTAATGGGGATACGAGCGGCATTTTTCAACTCGAATCAGAAGGGATAAAGCAAGTGCTTCGGCAGCTGAAACCGTCCCAATTTGAAGACATTGTCGCGGTTAATGCGCTTTACCGGCCAGGACCGATGGAATTTATTCCGGTATACATTCGCCGCAAACATGGCGAAGAAGCGGTGACGTACTTGCATGAAGACCTTCAACCAATTTTACAGCCAACTTATGGGGTGCTTATTTATCAAGAGCAAATTATGCAAATCGCAGCAAAAATGGCAGGTTTTTCGTTAGGACAAGCGGATTTATTGCGGCGGGCGGTTGGGAAGAAGAAAAAAGAAATTCTTGACGAAGAACGAACCCATTTTGTTAATGGCTGCATCGAGTGTGGGTATAGCGAAACGGTTGCTCATGAACTATACGATTTGATTGTTCGTTTTGCTAACTACGGATTTAACCGAAGCCATGCAGTCGCTTATAGTTTGCTTGCCTATCAATTGGCGTATTTGAAAGCGCACTATCCGTTTTATTTTTACGTGGCACTATTAACGAGCGTTATTGGGGATGAAAAAAAACTAGCGGAGTATATTCAGGAGATGCGCAAAAGACGTATCCGCCTGCTCCCGCCTTCTATTAATGGAAGCTACTATTCTTTTGCCATCGAGGACGGACATATCCGCTTTAGCCTTGCTGGTATAAAACATGTCGGTGCGATAGCAGTAAAAGCGATTGTCGACGAACGGAAAAAGCGTCCATTTTCCGATTTATTCGATTTTTGTGCCCGATTGTCTAAAAAAGCAGTCAACCGCAAAACGATTGAATCGCTGATTTTAGCGGGGTGTTTTGATGAATTTGGCGTTGATCGGTCAGTGTTGCTTGCAACGTTAGACGCAGCGCTCGAACACGCAGAATTAATAGGACCGTATATTGGTGAAGACATATTCGCGGGCGAATTGTCGTTTAAACCGAAGTATGTGGAAGCCCCACCGTTGTCGTTGGAGGAAAAACTTGTGCACGAAAAAGAACTGTTAGGGGTGTATGTTTCTCCGCACCCTATTTCCGCTAAAATAGAGCGTTTGCAGGCAGCGGGAGCGACGGCGATTGCTGACGCGCTAAAAGAACGAAGCGATCAATACGTTCGCGTCGGGGCTTACGTGGTAAGTGAACGAAAAACAAGGACAAAAAACGGAGAAGAAATGGCGTTTTTTACCGTTAGTGATGAGAGCGGAGAAGCAGAGGTGGTCGCATTTCCAGCGGTATATCGCCGCTATCAATCGTTGTTAAAACGAGGAGAAATCGTGCTGATTGAAGGGAAAGTCGAAGCACGCGGCGGAAACGGAAAAATTATCATGAGAAGTGTTATCGCACTTAGCGAAGAAACGCTTTTTATTAAAATTTGCCCTCATCATCTTCCTAAGCTGGCATCATTGAAGCAACTCTTGCAGCGATATCGTGGAACCGTTCCAGTTGTGCTTTATTACGAGCAAGAGCGAAAAACGGTAAAGCTATCGCCGGATTATTACGTGAACGCTTCAAATGAATGTATAATGAATCTGAAAACATTGATTGGCGAGCAATATGTCGCCCTCAGACGTGTTGATTAACCATTAAAAACTAGTCGATATCGCTCTATTCCTAGATTGTCTTCCGTAGTCGGCAAGCGGTTCGCTTGCCGACTACGGCATGATGTACGCATACCTAAAACAACGAACGCTTGGTGGGGGAAAATGACATGTGCACGCTGGCTTTCTCGTTCGAGGGAAGCGGCAGAAAAGCTTATGTCTAGCTATATGATTCTCAGTTTTTTAGTAAAAATAGTGGATAATCAACGCCCATGCGTCGAGCAGAAATAATCTTTTCTTTACTATTTGGTTGTTTTATTATATTGTATAAACGTTAAGTGGTCAGACCAGATTTGTTCCGATGCTCAACGAAAGGCTATGAAGTTAGTGAGCAATCAGGCGCTATTTATTTTTTAGGATTCAAAGGTTATGAAGAAGCCGCTGTGCATATTATGGTACAAAGCAGGTGAAATCGAATACGATGACGTCGAAAGTATACGTAGAAATTTTGCAACAGCTGTATCGCATCATTGAAGAAGACGGATTGAGTGCAGGCAATAAAATCCCTTCCGAACGAGAATTAGCTGAACGATTGAACGCTGGTCGTTCTTCGGTTCGGGAGGCGCTCCGTTCCCTTGAGTTTCTCGGAATTATTGAAACGAGAAGAGGAGAAGGGACGTATTTAAAAGAATTCGGAGACCATCAGCTTATTGGACTGCTAGGAATGTTTATTTTGCAAGAAAAAAAAGCAAAAGAAGATTTAGCAGAAACGAAATGGCTGATTGAGGAAATCTGCTTATTGTTGGCTTGTAAAAGACGGACGGAGGAACACGTTCAACAATTAGAGCAATTGCTAACCAAACCGCTTGACTATGAAACATTTTTTCAATGGGTAGTAAAAGCAGCAAATAACTATTTGCTCGAGCGAATTTGGCGCGTAGTAAACGACTTTTACCAATCGCAGCATGGAACGATTTCACTTCCCCATGTGTTTTATGAGCAAATGGCACAATCATTCAGACCGCGCGACTGGACAACCATTCGCACAATATTTTCCGAGCACAGGTGCGTTGATTAACCATTAAAAACGAATATTCCTAGCTTTTCTGCCGCAGTCGGCAAACGAACTGTTTGTCGCCGCACATTCATGTTCAGAATACATCCTACATTGGCAAAAGGAGGGAACACCTCTTGCTTAAAGAGCTGTTTACTAAAAAGAAAAAATATGCTTCGATTCCTTCGGAACAAATGAAACAAGATGTTCCGGAAGGGATTATGACGAAATGCCCGAAATGTAAAAAAATTATGTATACAAAAGAACTTGTGAAAAATTTGCGCGTATGCATCAGCTGCCATTACCACCACCCGATGCCGTCGCGCGAACGAATCGCTAGCCTTTTAGACGAAGGAAGCTTCTGCGAGTACGATGCGGAGATGATTTCAGAAAATCCGCTTCAATTTCCGGACTATCTTGAAAAACTGGAGGCGGATCGCCGGAAATCAAATTTAAATGAAGCCGTCGTAACCGGTGAAGGAACGTTAAATGGTTATCCGCTTGTCATTGCGGTAATGGATTCCGCCTTCCGAATGGGAAGCATGGGCTCGGTCGTTGGCGAAAAGATTACGCGAGCGGTGGAAAAAGCGCGGGAACTAGGTGTTCCGTTTCTTATTTTTACTGCTTCTGGCGGTGCGCGCATGCAAGAAGGAGTACTAAGCTTAATGCAAATGGCAAAAACGAGCGCAGCCCTTAAAAGGTTCAGCGAAGAGGGAGGATTGATTATTTCCGTGATGACTCACCCGACGACTGGAGGGGTATCGGCAAGCTTTGCTTCCCTTGGAGACTACAACTTTGCCGAGCCGGGGGCACTCATTGGCTTTGCTGGTCGCCGTGTCATCGAACAAACGGTGCGTGAAGAATTGCCAGAAGATTTCCAAACCGCTGAGTTTTTATTAAAACATGGACAACTCGATGCAGTCATTCATCGACACGAGTTAAAAGAAACGTTAACGAACGTATTAGATATTCATCAGGCAAGGGGGGATGACGGATGGTGGGAGAATTAGAATTTGAAAAACCGCTCATTGAACTGCGAAAAAAAATTAGCGAGCTAAAAGAATTTACGAAAACCGCGGATGTCGATTTATCCGCAGAAATTGAAAAATTAGAGGCACGATTGGAAAAGCTAGAAAACGAAACGTACGCGAATTTAACGCCATGGGATCGCGTACAAATCGCAAGACATCCAAACCGCCCTACAACGCTTGATTACATTCAACGCCTATTTACGAACTTTTTCGAATGTCATGGCGACCGCCTATTTGGAGATGACGAAGCGATTGTCGGCGGTATTGCCAAATACGATGGGATGCCTGTCACTGTTATCGGGCATCAGCGGGGAAAAGATACGAAAGAAAATATTCGACGTAATTTCGGAATGCCGCATCCGGAGGGGTACCGCAAAGCGTTACGGTTGATGAAACAAGCGGAAAAGTTTGGGCGTCCGATTATTTGCTTTATCGATACGAAAGGAGCATATCCAGGAAAAGCGGCGGAAGAGCGCGGCCAAAGTGAAGCAATTGCCCGCAACTTGTTTGAAATGGCAGGGCTAAAAGTGCCGATTGTTTGCATCGTCATCGGAGAAGGGGGAAGCGGCGGAGCATTGGCGCTTGGGGTTGGCAACTATATTCACATGCTTGAAAATTCCACGTATTCCGTCATCTCCCCAGAAGGAGCTGCCGCAATTTTATGGAAGGACGCGTCGTTAGCGCGGCGTGCAGCGGAAACGATGAAAATTACGGCGCCCGATTTAAAAGCGCTCGGCGTCATTGATGAAATTATTCCAGAAGTGCGCGGAGGAGCGCACCGCGATGTGGACGAACAAGCAAAAGCAATTGACCAAGTGTTGAAACAGTCGCTAAAAGAGCTGTTCACATTAGATGGGCATGCACTAGTCGAACAGCGATACGAAAAGTTTAAGCAGATAGGGAAATTTACGTTTTCACGCGATTATCTTGGGGTAAAATAAGCTGTCTCTTTTAATGAGGCAGCTTTTTGCCTACTCGAAAATTGAAAGAAAAATAAACATTTGTGAAAACAGCGGGTTATCTATTGTTTTCGGGTATGCTTCATGGTATTTTATACAATGTATGAGGTCGGACTTCTGAGGGGTATGAAACAAGAATACGAGGTGAGCAAGATGAAGAGAATAGGTGTATTGACAAGTGGTGGCGATTCTCCAGGAATGAATGCAGCGATTCGGGCAGTTGTGCGCAAAGCAATTTATCACGGCGTGGAAGTGTTCGGAATTTACCATGGGTATGCAGGATTGATTGCGGGGCAAATTAAGAAACTAGAAATCGGTGATGTCGGCGATATTATTCATCGTGGGGGAACGATGCTATATACGGCACGTTGTCCAGAATTTAAAACGCTCGAAGGCCAACTCAAAGGAATCGAGCAGTTGAAAAAGCATGGAATCGAAGGGCTAGTCGTTATTGGTGGAGACGGTTCGTATCAAGGAGCGAAAAAATTAACCGAACACGGCTATCCTTGCGTTGGGGTACCTGGAACAATCGATAACGATATCCCGGGAACGGATTTTACGATTGGCTTCGACACAGCATTAAATACCGTCATTGATGCTATCGACAAAATTCGTGATACAGCTACATCTCATGAGCGTACGTACGTAATCGAGGTAATGGGTCGTCATGCCGGCGATATTGCGCTTTGGGCAGGATTAGCAGGTGGAGCGGAGTCGATTTTAATCCCAGAAGCAGACTACGATATGGACGACATTATTGCAAGACTAAAGCGCGGACATGAACGGGGGAAAAAACATAGTATCATTATTGTAGCCGAAGGCGTTGGAAGCGGCGTTGAATTCGGGAAAAAAATTCAAGAAGCAACAGGTTTTGAAACGCGTGTCACGGTGTTAGGACATGTGCAGCGCGGTGGTTCTCCGACGGCGTTTGACCGCGTACTTGCAAGCCGGCTTGGGGCACGTGCAGTGGAGTTGCTATTAGAAGGAAAAGGTGGAAGATGCGTCGGCATCCAAAACAACCAATTAGTTGATCATGACATTATTGAAGCGTTAGCAAAGCAACATACCATCGACCAAAAAATGTATCAGTTGTCCAAAGAGCTTTCGATTTAAAAAACGTGGTATCGTTACCAGAGGACAAACGGAAAGGAAGAATGGAAAATATGCGGAAAACGAAAATCGTATGTACAATTGGTCCTGCAAGCGAAAGCGTCGAAAAGCTCGTTGAATTAATCGAAGCGGGAATGAACGTAGCGCGCTTAAATTTCTCGCACGGAGATTATGCAGAGCATGGTCAGCGCATTCAAAATATTCGCCAAGCGGCGAAACAGACAGGAAAAAATGTTGCCATCTTGTTAGATACGAAGGGGCCAGAAATTCGAACACATAACATGGAAAACGGCGCCATCGAATTAAAAGAAGGGGCACAAGTCATCGTAACAGTGAACGAAGTGCTTGGTACGCCAGAAAAATTTTCCGTTACTTATGAAGGACTGATTGACGATGTAAAAGCTGGCGATAAAATCCTTCTCGATGACGGCTTAATTGGTTTAGAAGTGTTATCGGTCGACCAACAAGCACGGGAAATCGTGACGAAAGTATTAAATAGCGGCGTGTTAAAAAATAAAAAGGGCGTTAACGTGCCGGGTGTGCGTGTCAACTTACCTGGCATTACGGAAAAAGACCGCCAAGATATTTTATTCGGTATTCGCCAAGGCGTCGATTTTATCGCTGCTTCGTTTGTTCGACGGGCATCAGACGTATTAGAAATTCGTGAGTTGCTAGAAGCGAACGATGCGTTAGATATTAAAATTATTCCGAAAATCGAAAACCAAGAAGGTGTTGACCACATTGATGAAATTTTAGAAGTGGCAGACGGTCTCATGGTTGCGCGCGGAGACTTAGGGGTAGAAATTCCAGCGGAAGAAGTGCCACTTGTGCAAAAAGAGCTTATAAAAAAATGTAACGCGCTCGGTAAACCCGTTATCACAGCCACACAAATGCTTGATTCGATGCAGCGCAATCCGCGTCCGACGAGAGCGGAAGCAAGTGATGTGGCGAACGCGATTTTCGATGGAACGGATGCGATTATGCTTTCCGGAGAAACAGCAGCGGGACTTTATCCAGTCGAGGCAGTAAAAACGATGCACCGGATTGCGTTACGCACAGAGCAAGCGTTGCAATACCGCGATTTGCTAGCACAGCGTACAAAACAAAGCGGAACGACCATTACCGATGCGATTGGTCAATCAGTAGCGCATACGGCGTTAAATCTTGATGTTGCTGCGATTGTGACGCCAACCGTTAGCGGGCAGACGGCGCGCATGATTTCAAAATATCGTCCGAAAGCACCAATTGTTGCGGTTACATCAAGTGATGCTGTGTCGCGAAAATTAGCGCTAGTATGGGGCGTTTATCCTCAAGTTGCTCCACAAGTCAATTCAACGGACGAAATGCTTGATATTGCTGTCGAAGCAGCAGTGAAGTCCGACATCGTGAAACATGGCGATTTGGTCGTAATTACAGCAGGCGTCCCAGTCGGGGAAACTGGTTCAACGAACTTAATGAAAGTCCATGTCATCGGCGATATGATTGCAAAAGGGCAAGGGATTGGTAGAAAGTCAGCGTTTGGCAAAGTAGTAATTGCTAAAACAGCGGAAGAAGCGCTTAACAAAATGGTTGACGGTGGTATTCTCGTTACGTATAGCACGGATGCCGATATGGTGAAAGCGCTCGAAAAAGCAGCGGCAATCATTACAGAAGAAGGCGGACTAACAAGCCATGCAGCTGTTGTCGGCTTAAGCCTTGGTATTCCAGTCGTGGTCGGTGTACAAAACGCGACATCGATTTTAAAAGATGGGCAAGAAATCACGGTCGATGCAGGATTTGGCGCGATTTATCAAGGACATGCGAGCGTACTATAAGCTAAAATAAAACAGAGAAGGGGTCTTCTCTGTTTTATTTTTTCGGGAGGGAAGCGTGATGAGATTAATTGTTGCACTTTTTCTTTTGATTCCTTTAGTGGAAGTTGCTTTATTTGTCCTTTCCGGTCAACTGATCGGTGTATGGTCGACCGTTTTCCTTATTTTGTTCACAGGGGTGTTAGGCGCAGCGCTTGCCAAATGGCAAGGAAAGAAAGTGATTGAAGCGGTAAAGCGGGAGATGATGTATGGTCGTTTGCCAAGCGGTGCTGTATTGGATAGCATTTGTGTGCTTGCGGGAGGGCTTTTACTGTTAACGCCAGGTTTTTTTACGGATATTATCGGTTTTTTGTTGCTGCTTCCAGCAACGCGAAGATGGATGAAACCGTTGCTTGCCCGATGGCTGAAGGCGCTATTTGATACGAATGTGTTTTTTTATATAAAAAAATAAGCCCTTCTTGCACGAAGGGCCTAACCTTTAATAAATTGCCATAGGTCATGAAACACATTGGCACTGTGCAAGGCGCGGATGACTACAAGCAGCACAGGTCCGGCGATTAGCCCGAGAAACCCAAGTAGTTTGAAGCCAACAAACAGCGCAATTAACGTGGCGAGCGGGTCAAGGCCGATAGAGGAAGATAAAATTTTCGGCTCCATAATTTGCCGTTGGACGAGAACGACGACGTATAAGACCCCTAATCCAATGGCAAACGGCACATCCCCACTCATAGCAGCGTATATAATCCATGGTACAAACACAATGCCTGTTCCTAAATACGGCAAAACATCGACGATCCCGATAATTAACGCAATCGTAATTGCATAATCGACGCGTAAAACCAACAATCCGATTAACACAATAACAGTCGTAATCGAGATGAGCGTTGCTTGTGCTTTTACAAACCCAAATAGCGCGCGCTTTAAGTTGAGAAATACTGCTTGCCCGCTTGTCCGCGCTCTTGTTGGCAATAGCCGATGCACTGTACCATTTAGACGATACCAGTCTTTGCTGATGAAAAATGTAGCGAGTAGCGAAAAAATGATTACTGTTGCGGCGTTCGGTAGCCATCCGAGTAACTTAGGAATATGTTGCAATACGTCTTGAATGAATTGACCGACCGTCGTCGCTATTTTTGTTCCAACCGACTGAATATTGTTCATAATTGTATCTTGCTGGCTAGCGTCTAAGTTTTTAAACAATGCAGCCCAATCTTTATAGAGAGGAATGATTTGGCTGGCGATGATGTTTTCGATGTAGACGACAAGCGTCTGAAAATGGCTCGGTACTACTTCCGCTAAATATTGGGTGCCAGAAACGATTTCAACGATTAAAAGTGTAACGAGTCCTGCCAATACGGCAAACAATCCGATTAAAGAAACGATCACCGCAAGTGCTCGCGGCATTTTTGCTTTCTTTTCTAAATAATTGACGATTGGATTCATTAAAAAGGCAAGCAAAAATGCGATAATGAACGGGTATGTAACAGTAGCGGCGTAGTAAATGGCGATAACCCCCAAAAAAAGTGCCCCAATCACAAGGAGAAAACGGAATAGACGTTGTACATATTGCGAAGACAAAGTTTCACCTCCTAATTTTTTCCGTATACATAGTATTATACTGTATTATACGCCTATGAAAAGCAAAAAGTTTCATTAAATTTAGAAGAAAGGACGACGACATGTGCATGAAATTATCTTTCTGCTTCTTTTGTTAGGGATTGGGCTTTTGGCGAAAAATGAATCGTTAATGGTTGCTGTAGCGTGTTTATTAGTACTGAAGCTCGTCGGGTTAGAGAAGTGGCTGCTGTTGATCCAAGCGAAAGGAATTCAATGGGGGGTTACGATTATTACGATCGCGGTATTAGCGCCGATTGCGACAGGTGAAATTGGGTTTAAGCAGCTTATCGCGTCGCTTCAATCTGTTTCAGCGTGGGTGGCGCTTTTGTCCGGGGTATTTGTTGCCTTAGTTGCACGGGGCGGCATTACGCTGCTGTCAACCGATCCACACATCACCGCTGCACTTGTGCTTGGTACAATTATTGCAGTTTCCTTTTTTAACGGAGTAGCCGTCGGACCGTTGATTGGGGCAGGCATTGCGTATATGGTAATCAAGGTGATAGAATATTTATGAAAATCGTTTTTTTATGATAATATTGAACAAGAATAAGCAGTTTTGATTCACAAAAGTCAGATAATTGTTTATAATATAGACAAGCGCCTTTTTCTTTGTCTGTACGATGGTTGTGGATATTCTTATTGTTGCACATCCATGAATGGGTGACAATATGAATACAATATAAAATGTAAGCATTTTCTTTTTCGTTTTGTTTTACCATTTCGAGCAAGCGCTCGCTCTCGCATCACGAAAAGCATAATGGGAAAAGGGGAATTTTTTAGAGAAAAGGAGAGGTGTATATGACAGTAACACGCGGTCTTGAAGGGGTTGTTGCAACGACTTCTAGCATTAGCTCCATCATTGATGACACATTAACGTACGCTGGCTATGATATTGATGAGTTGGCTGAAAACGCAACATTTGAAGAAGTAGTGTATTTGCTTTGGCATCGCGAATTGCCAACGAAAGAACAGCTTGAACAACTAAGAAAGCAACTAGCAGAAAACGCAGCGGTTCCAAACGAAATCATCGAGCATTTTAAACTATATCCAATTGATAAAGTGCATCCGATGGCAGCGTTGCGGACGGCGATTTCGCTATTAGGGTTGTATGACGAAGAAGCAGACGTGATGACGCCGGAAGCAAATTATCGAAAAGCGATTCGCTTGCAAGCGAAAATTCCAACGATTGTGACGGCGTTTTCGCGCATTCGCAAAGGACTCGAACCAGTTGCGCCACGAAAAGATTTGACGTTCGCTGCGAACTTCTTGTATATGTTAACAGGAACAGAGCCGAATGAAATTGCGATAGAAGCGTTTGATAAAGCGCTCGTATTGCACGCTGACCACGAATTGAACGCTTCGACGTTTACAGCGCGCGTCTGTGTTGCGACATTGTCTGACATTTACTCAGGCATTACCGCAGCCATCGGTGCGCTTAAAGGTCCGCTTCATGGTGGAGCAAACGAAGCGGTTATGAAAATGCTCACGGAAATCGGCACGGTGGAAAACGCAGAGCCATATGTTCGTAAAAAACTTGAAAACAAAGAAAAAATTATGGGATTTGGTCATCGCGTATACCGGAAAGGCGACCCACGTGCGAAACATTTGAAAAAAATGTCAGAAAAATTAACGAAACTTGTCGGGGAGCCGCATTGGTATGAAATGTCGGCAAAAATCGAAGAGATTGTTACATCGACGAAAGCGTTACCACCAAACGTTGATTTTTATTCGGCATCTGTGTACCATTGTTTAAGAATCGATCATGATTTATTTACCCCTATTTTTGCGGTAAGCCGAATGTCTGGGTGGCTTGCGCACATTTTAGAACAATACGAAAATAACCGCCTCATCCGTCCGCGCGCCGAGTATACAGGACCAGCGAAGCGGTCGTATGTGCCGATCGAGCAAAGAGGCTAAGACAAACGGAAACAAAGGGCGGGGAATTTATATGTCCTTGCCCTTTATATTAAATACATTGGAGGTTGTTACAAGTGCAAGGTGAAAAAATTACGGTTACAAACGGTGTGTTAAACGTACCAAACAATCCGATTATTCCGTTCATTGAAGGGGACGGAACGGGTCCTGACATTTGGGCAGCTGCTTCTCGCGTATTAGAGGCAGCAGTAGAAAAAGCATACAAAGGCGAAAAGAAAATTGTCTGGAAAGAAGTGCTCGCTGGCGAAAAAGCGTACAAATTGACAGGAGAATGGTTGCCGCAAGAAACGCTTGATGTCATTCGAGAATACATAATCGCGATTAAAGGTCCACTTACGACGCCAGTAGGTGGCGGGATTCGTTCGTTAAATGTTGCGCTTCGTCAAGAGCTAGATTTATTTGTCTGCTTGCGTCCAGTTCGTTATTTTAACGGCGTGCCTTCTCCAGTTAAGCGTCCAGAAGATACGGACATGGTCATTTTCCGTGAAAACACGGAAGACATTTATGCGGGTATTGAATATGCAAAAGGAACGCCAGAAGTGAAAAAAGTAATTGACTTCTTGCAAAACGAAATGGGCGTTCGCAAAATCCGCTTCCCAGAAACGTCTGGTATTGGCATTAAACCGATTTCCGAAGAAGGAACGAAACGCCTTGTCCGCGCAGCAATTAACTACGCAATTGAGCATGGACGCAAATCTGTAACGCTCGTGCATAAAGGAAATATTATGAAATTTACAGAAGGGGCGTTCAAAAACTGGGGCTATGAATTAGCAGAGCAAGAATTTGGCGATAAAGTGTTCACTTGGGCAGAATACGACCGCATCGTGGAAACAGAAGGAAAAGATGCGGCAAACAAAGCGCAAGCGGAAGCAGAAGCAGCTGGAAAAATCATTATTAAAGATGCGATTGCCGATATTTTCTTGCAACAAATTTTAACTCGTCCGCGCGAGTTTGACGTTGTTGCAACGATGAACTTGAACGGCGACTACATTTCTGATGCGCTCGCTGCACAAGTAGGCGGCATCGGTATTGCTCCTGGGGCCAACATTAACTACGAAACAGGACATGCGATTTTTGAAGCAACACATGGTACAGCGCCGAAATACGCAGGATTAGACAAAGTGAATCCATCGTCCGTCATTTTATCAGGCGTCATGATGTTTGAACATCTTGGCTGGAACGAAGCAGCGAAATTAATTATTGATTCGATGGAAAAAACGATCGCGTCGAAAGTGGTTACGTACGACTTTGCTCGCCTCATGGAAGGTGCGACTGAGGTGAAATGTTCAGAGTTTGCGGATGCGTTAATTCGCAATATGGAATAAAGCCGAGAGGGGATGGGGAAAATGGCGATGAAGCGCAAAAAAATATCGGTCATTGGCGCAGGATTTACGGGGGCGACAACAGCGTTTATTTTAGCGCAAAAAGAACTCGGGGATGTCGTATTAGTCGATATTCCGCAACTAGAAAACCCGACGAAAGGAAAAGCGCTTGATATGTTAGAATCAAGCCCTGTATTAGGGTTTGATGCGAACATTATTGGCACATCCGATTATGCGGATACGGCGGATTCAGACATTGTCGTCATCACGGCTGGAATCGCTCGCAAACCAGGCATGAGCCGCGATGACTTAGTGACAACAAACCAAAAAATTATGAAAGCCGTCACAAAAGAAATCGTCAAATATTCGCCAAACTGCTACATTATTGTGTTGACTAACCCAGTCGATGCGATGACGTACACGGTGTACAAAGAATCTGGATTTCCGAAAAACCGCGTCATCGGACAATCAGGTGTGTTGGATACAGCCCGCTTCCGAACGTTTGTCGCGCAAGAATTAAATCTATCCGTCAAAGACATTACCGGCTTTGTATTAGGCGGACACGGTGACGACATGGTTCCGCTTGTCCGTTATTCCTATGCAGGCGGCATTCCGCTTGAGACATTAATTCCGAAAGAACGGCTAGATGCAATTGTAGAACGTACGCGCAAAGGCGGCGGCGAAATCGTCAACTTGCTTGGCAACGGCAGCGCCTACTATGCGCCAGCCGCATCACTTGTCGAAATGGTCGAAGCGATCATTAAAGATCAACGCCGCGTCCTTCCAGCGATTGCTTACCTCGAAGGAGAATATGGCTATGAAGGCATTTATTTGGGCGTACCGACGATTTTGGGCGGCAACGGCATTGAAAAAGTGATCGAGCTTGAGCTCACCGACGAAGAAAAAGCAGCACTTGCGAAATCAGTCGAGTCGGTCAAAAACGTCATGAAAGTATTGGGATAAAAAAAACAAACATTCGGGAGAGCCCGAATGTTTGTTTTCATCTAGGATGAAAGCGGTTTCCAAACAAAGGGGTGTAAACGATGTTAAAAAAACGGAAATTGGGGAGAAATATATCAGAAATCACGGTCGGGGAAAAACTGGTCATCAACGCGAAAATTGAAGATAAAGATTTGTTGCTATACCTTGGCTTAACAGATGACGCAAATCCGCTATATATTCAGCATGATTATGCATCGCAAACGCCATGGAAAAAGCCGATTGTTCCAACGATTATGCTGACAGGAATGATTACATCAGCTATTTCCAAATATTTGCCCGGACCGGGAAGCCATATCGAGCGGCACGATATCCATTTTTTAAAACCAGTCTATCATTATGAACAATTGCAATTTTGGTTTGAAGTCAAATCTGTCGATGTCGACGCCCACTCGATCACCGTTGCCGTCGAAGCGTTGCGCGATGAACGGGAAAAAGTACTCGAAGGGACGTTGACCGTTTGTCCGCCATATGCTTTATCATGGCTTGATAGCCACGTGCTTGAAAACTTTTAGGAGGCTGACCCAAAAGTCCGCTAAAAAGCGGACTTTTGGAGTCAGTTTTCTTTACTTTTACATATTTTGTTAAATAAAAGGGCGATTCGCCCCCTTTTGTTTCCATTGTTTATGCCGCTAAGGACCGTTGTTTGTCCTTAGCGGCTTTCTTGAGGAGATTATGGGCAACGCAAATAAGCCCCCATTCTATGGAAATTTTTTGGAGGCCTCGGAGGACAAAGCGACGAAATCCGCGATTTTGCTTGATTTGCCCAAACACACTCTCAATGTCGGTTTGGCGTTGGCGGTATCGTGCTTGTCCTTCTTCACTTTCCAGTCGTTCACGAGCCTTCTGTTTCTGTTCGTGATAGACGGGGTTCCATTGCGTTGTACGTCCATACTTGGAAGTTGTGCAGACCGAGCGGAACGGACACCCTTCGCATTCGTGGCATTGGTAGTGCTGGATGACCGAAGTATACCCAGATTCTGTGGTCTGCTTCGAAGTTCCTATACGGACCAGTTTTTTCCCGTTCGCACAAATCCAAACGTCCTCTTCTTTCTTGTATGTCCAATTCTGTGGATGGTGCGGGTTCTTCTTGACCTTGCGTGTGTTCTCTTTCTCATACGTGTTGTACTTGATAAACGCGGAAATGTTTTTCTCTTCGAGTTTCACGTAATTTTCCTCGGAACCATAGACAGCGTCAGCGGTCACGCGTTTTGGTACCACCCCATATTTCTCTCGAACCGTCTCTAGGTGTGGCAGAAGACAACGAGTATCGCCGGGTCTCTGGTGAAGCGAATACCCCAGAACGAACTGATCGGAAGAACCCACTTGTACGTTATAAGCCGGCTTCAGTTGGCCGTTGCGCATGTGGTCCTCCTTCAAACGCATAAACGTCGCATCCGCATCCGTTTTGGAATAGCTGTTGCGGTCCCCGCATACTTGGAGTTGGTGTTCGTACTTTTCACTGCGAGGCAAGTAGTCTTCCTTCATCTTCTTGACGGCCTTCTTCAACGGTTGGTTGTCCGGCTCGGCCTCCAAACGTTTTTCCCACTCCTCGGTTTTCTTTCGGATTTCTTTTGAAGTAAAAGCAGGGGAAGCGTCGATTTCTTCCGCATTTTCTTCTTCCACGATCGCATCGATCTGGGCGATGAGCTGATCCACATTGGCTTGTAATTTCTCTTGGTATTTCTCGGCGGATTTCCGCCAAACGAACGTGTATCGGTTGGCATTCGCGTGCGTCCGGCATGGGTGTAGTCTATAGGGTGAAAGTCCCGAACTGCGAAGGCAGAAGTAGCAGTTAGCTTAACGCAAGGGTGTCCGTGGTGACGCGGAATCTGAAGGAAGCGAGCGGCAAACTTCCGGTCTGAGGAACACGAACTTCATAAGAGGCTAGGTATCATTGGGTGAGTTTGCGCGACAAAACAAAGCCCTTTCTGCCGAAGGTGATATCGAGTAAATGAAGCAGATGGATGGAAGGAAAGACTGCACTCTTACCCGGGGAGGTCTGATTGGAATGCCGAGTTCCCTTGGCAACCTATCCAGTGATGGATAGCTGAACAATCAGAAGTCAGCAGAGGTCATAGTACCATCCTTGCTCGAGAAAGGGTGGGAAGGACTGAACCATGAAGAGAGAACGAAATCTACGCATTCAGTACCTGTGAAGAACACAGACAATCCGAAAGGACTTACTTAGAGGAGGAAGCGGTGAATCCCGTGGGGGACTCTAAGAGGGTGGAGCAGGAACTGGCATAAGGAGAACCTTCGTTCACGTAGAAAGGGAAGCGAAGATGTTAATGGAACGAATCTTGTCACGTGGAAATCTTCTAACGGCGCTCAAACGAGTGGAACAAAATAAAGGAAGTCACGGCATCGATGGAATGTCCGTAAAAGACCTACGAAGACATCTCTATGAAAACTGGGACTCCCTCCGGGAAGAGTTAAGAACAGGAACCTACCAACCTGCACCCGTACGTCGTGTCGAAATCCCGAAACCAAATGGCGGAGTGAGGATGTTAGGAATACCTACCGTGACAGATCGTTTCATTCAACAAGCAATCGCTCAAGTGTTAACCCCAATCTTTGACCCAACCTTTTCGGAAAATAGTTATGGGTTTCGTCCGAATCGGAGGGCTCATGATGCGGTAAGGAAGGCGAAAGAATATATCAAAGAGGGTTACCGCTGGGTGGTCGATATAGACTTAGAGAAATTCTTTGATAAAGTCAATCACGACCAATTGATGGGGATACTCGCCAAGCGAATCGAAGACCGCATCCTACTGAAGTTGATACGAAAATATCTTCAATCAGGAGTCATGATAAATGGGGTTGTCCAAATAACGGAAGAAGGAACACCGCAGGGAGGACCGCTTAGTCCACTTCTATCCAACATTCTCCTAGACCAATTGGACAAAGAGTTGGAAGCAAGGGGGCACCAATTTGTCCGATATGCGGATGACTGCAACATCTATGTGAAGTCATGGAAAGCAGGACAGCGTGTGATGAAATCGGTATCGACCTTCCTCGAACAGCACCTAAAATTGAAGGTAAACAGAGAGAAATCAGCAGTAGACCGTCCGTGGAAACGGAAGTTTCTAGGGTTCAGTTTCACCTTTCACAAAGATCCAAAGGTGCGAATAGCCAAAGAAAGCATGGAACGGCTGAAAAGAAAAATACGAGAAATAACTTCTCGGTCGAAGCCTTATCCGATGGAAGTAAGGGTGGAAAGACTGAACCAATACCTCACAGGATGGTGCGGATACTTCGCGCTAGCAGATACCCCGAGCAAATTCAAAGAAATAGACGAGTGGATAAGAAGAAGGCTGAGAATGTGTGAATGGAAACAATGGAAGAAACCTAAAACAAGAGTTAGAAAGCTGATTGGATTAGGGATTCCAGAATACAAAGCATACGAATGGGGAAACACCAGAAAGAAATACTGGCGAATCGCCCACAGCCCAATTCTACACAAAACCCTCGACAACTCCTATTGGAGCCAACGAGGGCTGAAAAGTCTGTATAATCGCTACGAATTTCTGCGTCAATCTTAGTGGAACCGCCGTATACCGAACGGTACGTACGGTGGTGTGAGAGGTCGGGGGTTAATCACCCCCTCCTACTCGATTTCAATTTTCGTCCCATCTACGAAATAGTCTTCCATGTTGACATAGCCGTCCGCGACAAGCAGGGTGATCATTTCTCGGAACAAGTCGTCAATCAGCCCTTTCATCCGTTCGGAGCGAAATCGATTGATGGAACGGAAGTCCGGCTTTTGAAACCCACTCAACCACATGAGGGGAAGATGTACTTCTAATTGTCGAGCAATTTCTCGGCCATGATACATTTTTTGGGTGTACGCGTAGAGGATAATTTTCGTCATCATTTTTGGATGATAAGAAGAGGTACCGCCGCCTTTATAGTAAGGAAGAAACGTCTCCATCGGGATGCGCTCGACCATCTCGTGAACCACGTGAGCCATATTATCCGGTGGAATGAGATCGGCAATATTGCTTGGCAACGTGAGGTTATCCATGGTATACTCTTTAAAAGAAATATGATGATGTTTCATAAAAGAATCGCTCCTTTTCCGGTGATAGTTGTTGTGGTGACTCTATTCTACCAGAAAAAAGGGCGATTCTTCTATTTTAGTGTAAAAAAAATCGGGCTAATCTCAAAACGCATTCGCGTTTTGGGTCAGCCCCTTTTTTTTTATGTGGTATAATAAAGAAAACTGTTTGCTTACTAGGAGGACGAAAACAGTGATTTTTAAAATATACAAAAGTGTTTAAACATTATAAAATATAGACATGAAACACTATAAACCAAAAGAATTTGCAGAAATGTTACATGTGTCGGTAAAAACGCTACAAAGATGGGATAACGAAGGCGTATTGAAAGCTTACCGAAACCCAAAAGTGAGGAAGTTGAAAAAGAAATTAAAGCGAGAACAACGCTCCTTATCTCGCAAATACGAAAATCTAAAGAAGAGAGGTGAAAAGCCTGCTACGAAAAGAGGAGCGAATATAGACAAAAATATTTTTAGGGTGCAAAAGCTCCATGCTCGATTGGCGAATATTCGCTTGGAGTACGTGAAATTTGTAGCGAATGAAGTGGTGAGAACCAAGCCACGATACGTCGTCATCGAGAACTTGAACGTCAAAGGGATGATGAAAAACCGTCATTTGTCTAAAGCGATGGCAGAGCAATGTTTTTATACGTTTCAAACATGGCTCATTCATAAATGCAAAAAATATGGCATGGAAGTAAGACAAGTCAGTCGATTTTATCCATCGTCGAAAATGTGTTCTCGTTGCGGGCATATGAAAAAAGACCTCCAGTTATCGGATCCGATATATGTTTGTGATGGTTGTGGTCATACGATGGATAGAGACCTTCATGCGGCAACATCCCTTTTACGTGCAACAGACTATATCGTTCTCACGTAACGAGGACGGTATGGATGTACCGATGGCTAGTCGGGAATTAACGCCTGTGGAGAGCCATGCAAACGATAGTAGCCTTTTGGCGAGGTCGGGTTCGTTGAAGCAGGAACACTCTAAAAATATAGGTTTGTCTATATTTTTAGTAGCAGGAAAAGATGAGTAAGAAGGTGTTAATTGTCGACGATGAACCATCTATTGTCACACTTTTAGAATACAATTTAAAACAAGCTGGGTTTGAAGTGATCACAGCAAGTGATGGCGAAGAAGGCTTGCAAAAAGCGATTCTCGAGCAACCAGATTTAATCATTCTTGACTTAATGCTTCCGAAAATCGATGGCATCGAAGTATGTAAGCAACTGCGCCAGCAAAAAATCATGGTCCCGATTTTGATGTTGACAGCAAAAGACGATGAGTTTGATAAAGTGCTCGGGCTTGAACTTGGCGCAGACGATTATATGACAAAACCGTTCAGCCCACGCGAAGTCGTGGCGCGCATGAAGGCGATTTTGCGGCGTATTCAGCCGGTGGCAGTGCCAATAGAGGAGGAAAACAACAAGATCGTCATTGGGGAATTGTCCATTTTCCCAGACCGATATGAAGCATATTTTCGAGATAATTTATTAGAATTAACACCAAAAGAATTTGAATTGCTTTTATATTTAGCGAAAAATAAGGGGCGGGTATTAACACGTGATCAGTTATTGAGTGCGGTATGGAACTACGACTTTGCCGGAGATACGCGCATCGTTGACGTCCATATTAGCCATTTGCGCGAAAAAATTGAACAAAATACGAAAAAGCCGCTCTATATTAAAACGATTCGCGGACTAGGCTATAAGCTTGAGGAGCCAAAGAGCGATGACTGATTTTCGCTTTCGGTTTGTAGTAGCGCTCGTTTCGCTTATTGTAACAGTTCTTGTTTGCCTTGGAATGTTGTTAGGACAGTTGTTTAAAGATTTTTATGTGGAAACGATGAACAAACGAATCGAAAAAGAAACAAAAATGATTGCGCTTTTGCTTGAAAGCGAGCCAATTGATACAGCACGTCGGCAAATCGAGCAGATGAGCGACACCCTGTCTGCGCGCATTACTGTTCTTGATGAAAACGAGAAAATCGTCATCGATACAGGGCAAGTTTCTACTATTAGCGATAGCGCTCACGAACGAATCGTCCGCGATATTTTACATGGCAAAGAAGAAAAAAATGCATCGATCATGGAAGAAAAACAAAACATTTATTATTACATCGTTCCGTTTTTACATGGGAAAAAAGCGAATGGGCACGTCATTTTAAGCACGTCTGTCCATTCTTTAAAAAAAGTGACGCAACAAATATGGGGAGTGCTCGTCAGCAGTTTAGGCACAGCGCTTATTGTCATTGTGTTATTAGGATTGAAAATTACAGCACAACATATGAAGCCAATCGAAGCCGCAACAAAAGTTGCCTTTGAACTAGCCCGAGGAAACTATAAAGCGAGAGTGTATGAAACGCAACACGGAGAAGAAACAGGGCTGCTTACGCATTCGCTCAACATTTTAGCTCGCAATTTACAAGAAATGAGCAAAATTCAAGAGATGCAAACCGACCGGCTGCATACGCTGATTGAAAACGTAGGCAGTGGCTTAATCTTAATTGATAGTCGAGGATACATTAATTTAGTGAACCGAGCGTATAAGGAAATTTTCCATATTCGTCCTGTCGATTATTTACATCGGCTATATACAGAGGTGTTTCCCTATAAAGAAATCATCCAGCTTGTCGACGAAATTTTTATAAAAGAAACGAGAGTGCGCAAACAGCTCGTCTTAACGGTTGACATTGAGCGAAAATATTTTGAAGTATACGGGGCACCAATTATTGGGACAAACGCCGAATGGAAAGGGATTGTGCTCGTGTTCCATGACATTACGGAATTGAAAAAGCTAGAACAGATGCGCAAAGACTTTGTCGCGAACGTATCGCACGAACTAAAAACACCGATTACATCCATCAAAGGCTTTGCCGAAACATTATTAGATGGGGCAATGAAAGATGAGAAAGCATTGGAACATTTCTTATCAATTATTTTGCAAGAGAGTGAACGGCTACAAAGTTTAATTCAAGACTTACTCGATTTATCGAAAATCGAGCAGCACGGGTTTCAACTTCGCCTCGAGCAAGTCAACCTCACCAGACTGTTGACGGAATTAATGACGATGTTCATGGGAAAAGCGGAAGAAAAAAATATTCATTTGCGGGTAGACGCTGTGGACTCCATTTATGTCGTCGGCGATAGCGACCGACTCAAGCAAATTTTTATTAATTTAATTACGAATGCGCTGACGTATACGCCAGCAGATGGACATGTCATCGTTCGAGTGAAAGAATCGTCAGAGGAAGTGCTCGTGCATGTCGAAGATACGGGTATTGGCATTGCGGAAAAAGAAATTCCTCGCATTTTTGAGCGCTTTTATCGCGTCGATAAAGCGAGAAGCCGGAATTCGGGCGGAACAGGGCTTGGACTTGCAATTGTCAAACATCTTGTCGAAGCCCACCATGGCTATATTACCGTCAAAAGCCAAATCGGCAAAGGTACGACGTTTACTGTTCATTTTCCGAAAGAAGTATGAATTTACAAAATGTTAACATCTTTTTAATGATCTATTCATAAACGTTTGGTACGCTGAACGTGAAAACCCCTTCATCTAGGGAGCCAACCCTTGAAGACGAGAACGAAAAAATGTTCTCGTCTTTTTTTCATTCCCTCGTTAATCGTGATACAATAAGGGCAGCGAAATCGGAGGAGGAGAGCGAATGAAGAAGCTAGTATTGATCGACGGCAATAGCATTGCCTATCGTGCCTTTTTTGCGTTGCCGCTTTTACATAACGATAAAGGCATTCATACAAATGCGATTTATGGGTTTACGATGATGCTCATGAAAATTTTAGAAGAAGAAAAACCAACCCATTTATTAGTAGCATTTGATGCAGGAAAAACGACGTTTCGTCATGAAACGTTTGGCGAATATAAGGGCGGAAGACAAAAAACTCCCCCGGAGTTGTCAGAGCAGTTTCCGTTTTTACGCAAATTATTGGAGGCATACCACATTCGTACGTATGAGCTAGACCGGTATGAAGCAGACGATATTATCGGAACGTTATGCACGCAAGCGGAAAAAGAAGGATTTGACGTTAAAATTATTTCCGGAGACCGCGACTTAACGCAACTAGCGTCCGACCATGTGACAGTAGATATTACAAGAAAAGGAATTACTGATGTTGAATCGTATACACCGGGAACAGTGAAAGAAAAGTACGGGATCACCCCTGCGCAAATTATTGATTTAAAAGGGTTAATGGGCGATGCGTCTGACAACATCCCAGGGGTGCCGGGCATTGGGGAGAAAACGGCGCTGAAGCTGTTAAAAGAGTTCGGGACAGTCGAGCAATTACTAGATTCGTTAGAACAAGTAAGCGGAAAAAAAGTAAAAGAAAATCTTACACAATATCGCGACGTAGCGTTGATGAGCAAACAACTAGCGACCATTTTGCGCGACGCCCCGCTTGCTATTACGCTCGAAGACACGAAATACGAAGGATACGATGTAGATAAAGTTATCGCACTCTTTAAAGAGCTTGGTTTTCAATCGTTGCTTGGAAAATTTGCTCCGACAGAACAAGAGCAACCAGCGCATTTAAACGCTATTTCGTATACTATCGTCAAAGAAGTAACGAAAGAAATGTTGACCGACGAGGCTGCGGTGGTTGTCGAAGTACTAGAAGAAAACTATCATAAAGCTCCGATTCTTGGTTTTGCCATTGCAAACGAAAAAGGGAACTTTTTTATTCCGGCGGAAATCGCCTTGTCGTCGGCGGCCTTTAAACAATGGCTAGAAGACGACAAAATGAAAAAAAGTGTCTTTGATGCCAAGAGGGCCATTGTCGCGTTACGCTGGAAAGGTATTGCAATGTGTGGGGTCGATTTTGACTTGCTTATCGCTTCTTATCTTTTAAATCCGTCCCAATCGACAGAAGACATTGCTTCGATAGCGAAGACAAAACAGTATACAGACGTGCAACCGGACGAAATCGTGTACGGAAAAGGGGCAAAGCAGAAAGTGCCGGATGAATCCGCATTGGCAGAACATCTTGTCCGGAAAGCAGCGGCAATTCGCGCTCTAAAAGATACGTTTATTGCTGATTTAAAAGCAAACGAACAATATGCATTATTTACCGAACTCGAATTGCCGCTCACACTCGTATTAGCAGATATGGAATTTTTGGGTATTACTGTTAATGTTGAACGGCTAAAAGCGATGGGACAAGAACTTCAAGGACAGCTACAATCGTTAGAGAAAGAAATTTACGAGCTTGCAGGGCAAGCGTTCAACATTAACTCTCCGAAACAGCTCGGGACGATTTTATTTGAAAAATTACAATTGCCAGCGTTGAAAAAAACCAAAACGGGGTATTCGACTTCAGCAGATGTGTTAGAAAAATTAGCGCCACAACATGAAATTGTCGAGAAAATTTTGCATTATCGTCAGCTTGGGAAACTACAGTCTACCTATATTGAGGGATTGCTAAAAGTTGTCCACGAAGACACGAACAAAGTGCATACGATTTTTAACCAAGCGTTAACGCAAACAGGACGGCTAAGTTCGACGGAGCCAAACTTGCAAAACATCCCAATTCGTCTAGAAGAGGGGCGGAAAATTCGCCAAGCGTTCGTTCCATCAGAGCCAGATTGGGTCATTTTTGCAGCAGATTATTCGCAAATTGAGTTGCGCGTGTTAGCGCACATCGCCAACGATGAAAACTTAATTGCTGCGTTTCAAAACGATTTAGACATTCATACGAAAACAGCAATGGATATTTTCCACGTCCGTGCGGAAGAAGTAACCCAGCAAATGCGGCGTCATGCCAAAGCGGTGAATTTCGGCATCGTGTATGGCATTAGCGACTACGGCTTATCGCAAAATTTAAACATTTCCCGCAAAGAAGCCGCGCAATTTATTGAGCGGTATTTTGCGAGTTTTCCTGGGGTGAAACAATATATGGAAGACATTGTGCAACAAGCAAAGCAGACGGGATATGTGACGACGCTTTTGCATCGCCGTCGTTATTTGCCTGACATTACAAGCCGCAATTTCAATTTGCGCAGCTTTGCCGAGCGGACAGCGATGAATACACCCATTCAAGGAAGTGCGGCAGACATTATTAAAAAGGCGATGATTGACTTAGCAGAGCGCTTGCAAAAAGAAGGGATGCGCGCACGAATTTTACTGCAAGTGCATGACGAACTCATTTTAGAGGCGCCGAAAGATGAAGTGGAACAATTAGCGAAAATCGTTCCAGCTGTCATGGAACACACCGTCGAATTGCGTGTTCCATTGAAAGTCGACTATCATTACGGACCAACATGGTATGACGCGAAATAAAGGAAGTGATTTACATTGCCAGAATTACCAGAAGTGGAAACAGTGAAACGCACGCTTCTTCCGTTAACCGTCAGCAAAACGATTGAACGTGTGGAAGTATTTTGGGAAAATATTATTAAAAAGCCGAACGTAGCAACGTTTATGGAAATGCTGCAAGGGCAAACGGTTCACGACATCGAACGCCGTGGGAAGTTTTTGAAATTTTTGCTCGACGACTATGTGCTCGTTTCACATTTGCGCATGGAAGGGCGCTATCGTGTAGTGCCTGCTTCTGTGCCGTTGGAACCCCATACACACGTCATTTTCCATTTCCACGACGGAACACAGCTGCGGTATCGGGATGTGCGAAAGTTTGGAACGATGCACCTATTTAAAGCGGGAGAGGAAGAGAAAGAGCTCCCGCTTGCAAAATTAGGGCCGGAGCCATTTTCATCGGCATTTACGCCAACATTTCTCATGGATAAGCTAAAAAAAACGAATCGAACGATCAAAAGCGTTCTATTAGACCAAACGGTAGTCGCTGGGCTGGGTAACATTTATGTCGATGAAGCGTTATTTCGCTCGTTCCTTCATCCTGAACGGTCGGCTTCGTCACTGACAGTGGAAGAAATCGAACGGCTTCATCGGGAAATCGCAGAAACGCTAGGAGAGGCGATTATCCACGGGGGGAGCACGGTTCGCTCTTATGTGAATACGGAAGGAAAAGCAGGAACGTTTCAGCAACAATTGTTTGTGTACGGTCGTAAAGGAGAGCCATGCAAACGATGTGGGCACCCTGTACAAAAAATCACCGTTGCTGGACGTGGCACGCATTATTGTGCACGTTGCCAACAATAAAAGGGGGAGGAAAATGGCGCTAACCATTGGATTAACAGGTGGCATTGCCAGTGGAAAAAGCACGGTAGCAAATATGCTAAAAGAGTGGAATATTCCTGTTGTTGATGCAGATAAGATTGCTCGGGAAGTCGTAAATGTAGGGGAAGAAGCATACGTCCGCATTGTCGAGACGTTCGGGAAGGATATATTGCAAGAAAATGGAGAAATTGACCGCCCGAAATTAGGAGCGCTTATTTTTCAAGATGAAGAAAAGAGGAAACAGCTAAACGCCATCGTCCACCCGGTGGTGCGAAAAAAAATGCTTGACGAACGGGACAAGATTCTTAAAAAAAAGCCGGTCGTCGTACTTGATATCCCACTTTTGTTTGAAAGTAACCTCACCCATTTTGTAGATAAAATTATTGTCGTTTATGTAGACGAAGCAATTCAGCTGGAGCGGCTCATGAAACGGAACGGCTTTTCGCAAGAAGACGCACTTGCCCGTATTCGTTCGCAAATGCCGCTAAGTGAAAAAAAAGCATGCGCCGATGTTGTTATTGATAATAACGGAACAATTGACCAAACGAGACAGCAGCTTTTGGCGATTTTAAGCGAATGGGACGTCCTGTAAAAATAGGACGTCTTTTTTGTTTTTTGTACGATTTCCTCTACACAAATATTTAAAATATGATATACTATTTATGTGAAAAGGTGATAATTAGTATAACATATATTTGAGAGGAGAAAATTTAATGAAGGCGAAAGTAGCGATTAATGGGTTTGGACGAATTGGACGAATGGTGTTTCGTAATGCCATCGATGCCGAAAACTTAACTATCGTTGCGATTAATGCGAGCTATCCCCCAGAAACGTTAGCTCATTTAATAAAATATGACTCCACTCACGGAAAATTTGCAGGAGAAGTAGTTGCGCTTGAAGATGGACTTTTAGTGAACGGAAAGAAAGTGCTGCTTCTCAATTCACGCGACCCACAACAGCTCCCATGGAAAGAACTGGATATCGATATTGTCATTGAAGCGACAGGGAAGTTCAATTCGAAGGAAAAAGCAAGCCTCCATTTAGAAGCAGGGGCAAAGCGCGTGATTTTAACCGCACCTGGCAAAAACGAAGACGTCACTATCGTCATGGGCGTGAATGAAGAGATGCTTGATATTGACAACCATTTTATCATTTCCAACGCTTCGTGCACGACAAACTGCTTAGCACCGGTCGTGAAAGTACTCGACCAAACGTTTGGAATTGAAAACGGGCTGATGACGACCGTCCATGCATATACGAACGATCAAAAAAATATTGACAACCCCCATAAAGATTTGCGTCGCGCTCGTTCCTGCGCCCAATCCATTATCCCAACAACGACAGGTGCCGCAAAAGCGTTAGCGCTCGTCTTGCCGCATCTAAAAGGAAAGCTGCACGGTATGGCGCTTCGCGTTCCGACACCAAACGTTTCGCTTGTTGATTTAGTCGTTGACTTGAAGCGAGAAGTTACGGTTGATGGAGTAAACGAAGCGTTTGTTCGCGCGGCGAACGGTTCATTAAAAGGTATTCTCGATTTTACAACAGAACCGCTTGTATCTATCGATTTTAACACAAATCCACACTCGGCAATTATTGATGGTCTGTCGACGATAGTGATGGAAGGCCGTAAAGTAAAAGTGCTTGCTTGGTATGACAATGAGTGGGGTTATTCGTGCCGCGTCGTCGATTTAGCGAATTTAGTCGCCCACAAACTAATGGAAAAATTAAAAGTGAACGCATAAAGCGCTGGCATTCGTCAGCGCTTTTCTCATTTCAGAAAAAAATAAAAAAGTGTATTGCAAAAAAAAACTAAACAAAGTATACTATGATTCGTGAACTTCTTAAACGCACGGTAATGTGACTACTTAAAGGGTTAGGACCTCTTTGGACTAACTTTCCCCCGTGGTAGTTATACATGCCATTATGCAAAGGAATTTCATGTTTATTTTTTTGGAAAATAAGTTAAAGGGGGACTTTTGATGGACACAATGGGTCGTCACGTTATCTCAGAATTATGGGGATGCGATTTTGATAAGCTGAATGACATCGAATTTATTGAAAAAACATTTGTTGATGCAGCATTAAAATCTGGCGCAGAAATTCGGGAAGTTGCTTTCCATAAATTCGCGCCACAAGGAGTAAGCGGGGTCGTCATTATTTCTGAATCACATTTAACGATTCACAGCTTCCCAGAGCATGGATATGCAAGCATCGACGTGTATACATGTGGAAACTTAGATCCGACGATTGCCGCAGATTACATTGCGGAAGCGTTAGGAGCGCAAACGCGGGAAACGATTGAACTTCCGCGCGGAATGGGTCCGATTGAATTGAAAAACGTAAAAGCACTGTAATGATGGAAACTAAAAAGAGGTGGCAAACGCACCTCTTTTTTTAATTGTACATATCTGTCTAAATAGTGGTATCATAATAGTAAAGAATTTCGCAAGGAGCGGCAAAAATGAGTGTTTGGAACAAATGGAAATATGTTTTTACGAATCATTGCGAGACAAAAGAAGCGCATGAAGACGAACGGTTGCGTAGCCGGTACTATAAGGCGACAAACGGGCAGGCAATGAAAGCAGTGAAAGAATTACTTCAATCGTCTTCGCAATATGAACTTCTCTCTGTATCCGAAGAGCGAGGGGAATTTAGCGCAACGACAAGAAGCGGGAAAAAAGCGTTCATTGTCATTACCGTCATTTCGGTTCGACCGTTAGAAACTGCCATTGATTTTTCGGTGACGACCGGCACGACGTTTGATTTCGGCTTTAGCCGCCGCGTCATTTTAGACTTGTACGAACAGTTGGACAAACGGTTGCCGTATATCGGCTCTGGAATTAATGGATGAAACAGGAGTGGTGATTATGAAGTGCCCAACTTGCCACCATCTCGGAACAAGGGTGCTTGATTCGCGCCCTGTCGACGATGGGCGTTCCATTCGCCGTAGACGAGAATGCGAACAATGCCATTATCGCTTCACAACGTTTGAAAAAGTCGAAGAAATGCCGTTAATTGTTGTGAAAAAAGAAGGGACGCGCGAAGAGTTCAGCCAAGAAAAAATATTGCGTGGACTCATTAAAGCGTGCGAAAAACGACCGGTAGCGCTGGAACAATTGGAAAAAGTAACACAGGAAATTGAACGAGAATTGCGTCACCGTGGAGTGGCGGAAGTGAAAAGCGAAACGATTGGGGAAATGGTGATGGAACGTTTATCGAAAATCGATGAAGTTGCATACGTCCGCTTCGCCTCTGTCTATCGGCAATTTAAAGACTTAAACGTTTTTATCGAAGAACTGAAAGAACTAATCAAAAAAGAACAGCGATAAAGGGCTTGCTTCGCATGATAGAAAGCCCTTTTTTTAATCAATTTAAGGAAGGTCGATAGCATGGAACATCATTGGAAAGAATTGATTCCTGTCGATCGGTACATCGTGCGCAGCAACGGTATGCTTCATGATTTTGATCGGAAAGTAATAACACTTTTATATCAACCGTTAATTGGCTCTCGTGCGTTCAGTTTATATATGACGTTATGGGGCGAACTAGACCAGCAGTTTCTCACTGCAGAAACTACGCACCATAGTTTAATGGCGATTATGCAATGCAACTTAAAAGACATTTACGAAGAACGGTTGAAACTAGAAGGAATTGGGTTGTTAAAAACGTACGTCAACCGATCGAAAGACCCAAACCAATTTATTTATGAATTGCAGCCACCGCTTTCGCCCGAAAAATTTTTCAATGACGGGATGTTAAACGTCTTTCTTTATAATCGTGTCGGACGGACAAAATTTCAAAAACTTAAACAATTTTTCTCAATACCGGCCCTTGATACACAACATTTTTCCCCGATTACTCGTTCGTTTAATGAAGTGTTCGCCTCTGTTCATCCGGAGCAAATGGTCGCAACGATGAACGAAGAGGCAAAAAACGACTTATCTCTCCCGCAGGAACGCGCCTATCTCGACCGAAGCACGGAAACGTATGTACTTGGGGAAGAAGTATTCGATTTTGAGTTATTTTTTGCAGGGCTTTCGAAACAAATTGTTCCAAAGCGGGCGATTACAGCAAAAGTGCGAGAAGCGATTAAAAAGCTTTCGTTTTTGTATGGAATTAGCCCGTTAGAGATGCAAAAACTTGTCATGGACGTCATCGATCCAACGGAGCATATTGACATTGAGGCGCTTCGCAAAGCAGCACGTGACTGGTATCAGTTTGAGCGTGGCGACGAATTGCCACACTTAAGCACGCGCGTTCAGCCGTTTGCGTATCGGACGATGATAGACGTCGAACCAAAAACGAAAGAAGAGCAGCTGATGAAGCAGTTGGAAACGATTTCTCCGCGCCAGCTATTAATGGAGATTTCTGGGGGAGCAGAACCGTCGATGAGCGATTTACAGCTCATTGAAGATATTATGTTCCAACAAAAGCTGTTGCCTGGCGTTGTCAACGTCTTAATTTACTACGTCATGCTTCGCACCGATATGAAATTATCGAAAGCATACGTCGAAAAAATCGCCAGCCATTGGGCGCGCAAAAAAATTCGCACCGTCAAAGAAGCGATGGAGTTAGCCAAAAAAGAAGCACAAAAATACCAAAGTTGGGCAACCGACAAAGAGAAAAAGCCTGCCCGTAAAACGGTGCGAAAAGAAATGTTGCCGGATTGGCTCAACATGGATTATAGTCAAAAAGAAAGCGAACAAACACCGAGCGACCTTGAAGCAAAACGCCGCGAACTAGAAGAGCGGCTGAAAAAATATCGAAATGAGTAATAGGATGTGGGAAGATGGAACATATGAACCAACTGCTCAGCCGCCTGCTTCATCGGCAAGATTTCCGAAAGCGCTACGAACAACTAAAGCAACAAGTGCTCTCCCACCGCGAAGTCCAAGCGTTTTTGCGTGCAAATAAAGAAAAAATAACCGAAGACATTCTCGACCGTAGCCTTGTGAAGCTGTACGAATTTATGGAGCAAACGACAAACTGCCAGCGGTGTTCGAGTTTAGAATCATGCCAAAATTTGTTGAAAGGATATCATCCACGTCTCATTTGGCAAGGAAATGCAATTGACGTTCAGTACGACCGCTGCCCTACAAAAGTGAAGTACGATGAGCGCAAACGGCAAGAAGCATTAATTCAAAGTTTATTTGTCCCTAGGGAAATTTTGCAAGCTTCGTTATCAGACGTTGATTTGACTGATGAAGGACGAATGAAGGCGATTGAATTAGCAGAAACGTTCGTTTCTACCTATAACCCAGGGAAGAAAATGAAAGGACTATATTTATACGGCTCATTTGGTGTTGGCAAAACGTACATTCTTGGTGCGATTGCGAACGCATTAGCGAAAAAAAATATTGCGTCCCTTATCGTGTATGTACCTGAGTTTTTCCGTGAGCTTAAAAGTTCGCTTCACGACCAGACGATTAATGAAAAGCTAGAATACGTGAAAAAAGTGCCAGTGCTTATGCTTGATGACATCGGTGCAGAATCGATGTCAAGCTGGGTACGTGACGATTTATTAGGGCCGATTTTACAATACCGGATGTTAGAAAATTTGCCGACTTTCTTTACATCGAATTTTGACTTGCAGCAACTTGCCCATCATTTAACATATTCGCAACGAGGCGAAGAGGAACAAATGAAAGCGGCGCGCATTATGGAGCGCATCCGTTATTTAGCGCAGCCTGTCGAAATTAAAGGGCGAAACCGCCGCATGGAAACATAGCTGCAACCTGCTTTTTCTAATTCTAAATGAGGCTGTCCCCCCATATATATAGAACAAGCATTCACTGATAAAGGGGGGACGACATTGATCAAAATTTATTTTGAACAACACAATGAGCTAGAAAAATTCATTTGCTTGTTGCAAGCAGACGCTAACCCGCTCTTTAGCTGTGAGCATAGCGACGATCGGGTAGTGGCGATTCATCTAGTGCAAGAGGAAGAAAAAGGATTGGCTGCGGTTGCACGAGCGGTTGCTCAGTTTATTTTGCATTTTATGGAAGACCGGCTATTATTATCGATTATTTCAGGTACGTTTTATTATAATGACGAAGAAGAACAGCAACAAATTTTGCAGCTTGCCCATTCTTTTCTTGACGGGGAAAGGCATGACTATCGAACTGGAAAAAAGCACAGACAGTCGCGTGAGGCGCTTATTATGGACGCGCTATTGCCGTTTTTAAAAGACGGGCTTTCCTTTTCTTTAGCATCGTTCGTGACGTTTCGATTAAAACCGTATATCCAATTACTTTCCCATTATGTCGAACTAGCAATTGATGAGTACAAATTAGAGCAGGAATATCAAACGTTTGTGCAGCTATTGCGCGACTATGTTGCCGTGCGTGAGACAAAATGGTCAGTTGTCCATCTTGTTCATCGTCCGCCAGAATTTTTCTTTTTTGACGCACAGTTTCGTTATGTCCCTAAGACAGAGCTGAAACAATGGATTGACCGAAAGCTAGTTAACCAGCCGATGTATATTGACGCTACCGTCTTAGCGCCCCTCGTGTCGCTTGCGCCAAAGACGATTTACGTTTATACGGACGAGCCGGATGATGGTATGCTTCAAACGTTGCAAAATGTATTTCAAGAGCGGCTTCGCTTTTTCCCAAGTCAAGCATTCCGCCGTTCCCTGCCGGTAGAGTGACTTGATTTTTCCACACTCTCATTTTATAATTAAGTACATAATGGATCGATGGAAAAGTGATGATGAGGACATGGGTGTATTTTTACGGTTTCCAGAGAGGGAAGGCTAGGCTGGAACCTTCCTAACACGAAGAATGCACTTACCACCTCGGAACTTCACCTGTGAAAGGCTTGTGTGAGTAATAGGTGACGGAGAAGGCGCCGTTATGCTATTCGAGCCATCGCTGTTCGCGATGGGAAGAAGGGTGGAACCACGAAACAAACTCGTCCCTTGTGTGAGGGAGGAGTTTTTTTATTTAGCAAAAAGGAGTGAAAATTATGTCAGAAGTAGTGAAAATTACGTTTCCGGATGGAGCGGCAAAGGAGTTTCCAAAAGGGATTACGACCGAAGAAATTGCTGCTTCGATTAGCCCGGGACTAAAGAAAAAAGCGATTGCTGGAAAGCTAAACGATCGGTTAGTTGATTTGCGGACGCCAATTACGGAAGACGGGTCAATTTCCATTATTACACAAGAGATGCCAGAGGCGCTGGACATTTTGCGTCATAGCACGGCCCATTTAATGGCACAGGCGATTAAACGGTTGTATAAGAATGTAAAACTTGGCGTTGGTCCTGTCATTGAAAACGGTTTTTATTACGATATTGACATGGAAGAGTCGTTGACACCAGAAGACCTCCCGAAAATCGAACAAGAAATGCGGAAAATTGTCAAAGAAAACTTAGAAATTATCCGTAAAGAAGTAAGCCGAGAAGAAGCAATTCAACGATATGAAGAAATCGGCGATCATTTGAAAATTGAATTAATTCACGACATCCCAGAAGGCGAAATCGTTTCGATTTATGAACAAGGGGAATTTTTTGACCTTTGCCGCGGCGTTCATGTCCCATCGACAGGAAAAATTAAAGAGTTTAAGCTTCTAAACATCGCAGGAGCATATTGGCGTGGCGACAGCAACAATAAAATGCTGCAGCGCATTTATGGGACGGCGTTCTTTACAAAAGAAGCGCTCGATGAATACCTTCGCCTCTTGCAAGAAGCGAAAGAACGTGACCATCGCAAGCTAGGAAAAGAGCTAGAGCTGTTTACCACATCGCAAAAAGTAGGACAAGGATTGCCGCTTTGGCTGCCAAAGGGGGCGACGATTCGCCGCACGATTGAGCGCTATATCGTCGACAAAGAGCTAGAGCTTGGTTACCAACATGTTTACACACCAGTGCTTGGCAGCGTGGAGCTATATAAAACGTCCGGGCATTGGGATCATTATAAAGACGGCATGTTCCCACCGATGGAAATGGATAATGAACAACTCGTGCTTCGTCCGATGAACTGTCCACACCATATGATGATTTACAAAAACAAAATTCATAGCTATCGGGAGTTGCCGATCCGCATCGCCGAATTGGGAACGATGCATCGCTATGAAATGTCTGGGGCGTTGACCGGCTTGCAACGTGTACGGGGAATGACACTAAACGATGCACACATTTTTGTCCGTCCAGATCAAATTAAGGACGAATTCAAGCGCGTCGTCAACTTAATTCTTGAAGTGTATAAAGATTTTGGGCTTGATGACTATTCCTTCCGTCTGTCATATCGCGACCCGCAAGATAAAGAAAAATATTACGATGACGATGCGATGTGGGAAAAAGCGCAAAAGATGTTGCGTGAAGCCATGGACGAGCTAGGACTTGACTATTATGAAGCAGAAGGCGAAGCGGCGTTTTACGGTCCGAAATTAGACGTGCAAGTGCGAACAGCGCTCGGAAAAGACGAAACGCTGTCAACGGTTCAGCTCGATTTCTTATTGCCGGAACGCTTTGATTTAACATACATCGGCGAAGATGGCAAGCCTCACCGTCCGGTTGTCATTCACCGCGGGGTTGTATCGACGATGGAGCGGTTTGTGGCGTTCCTTATCGAAGAATATAAAGGAGCGTTCCCGACATGGCTTGCGCCGGTGCAAGTGGAAGTCATTCCGGTGTCGCCTGTCGTGCATGTTGACTATGCGTACAAAGTAAAAGAAGCGCTTCAAGCACAAGGATTCCGAGTGGAAGTCGATGAGCGAGATGAAAAAATCGGCTATAAAATTCGTGAAGCACAAATACAAAAAATTCCATATATGCTGGTAGTCGGAGATAACGAAATGAAAGAAGGAACGGTCAACGTCCGCAAATACGGGGAACAAAAAAGCGAAACGATGGCGCTTAACGACTTTATCGCAACGTTAAAAAGAGAAGCGCGGCGTTAACCGAAACTGCGGAAGTTTCTTCCGCAGTTTTTAAAAAAATAGTTGTCAATGACAATAACATTGGGTATAATGAAACATGTTGTGCAAAAGCAGGCAATAAACAAATATTGACATGCTGCTTCCAACATGGTATACTACATAAGTCGAATAGAATACTTGTTTGTGACAAAAGCAGAAGCACCCGCTTCTCACCTAGCTGACGCCATTAGCAGCTGTTGGCAGGTTGTTACGGTTCGGTTATAGAGCGTAATGAGCGTGGGTGTCGTATGCACCCACGTTTTTTATTTGGAAAGGGTGCTAAAAACCAAACAAGTGATTCGGAAAAAACCTTGGAGGTGGCTAGTTATTAGCAAAGATTTTATCGTTAACGAAGGCATTCGTGCACGTGAAGTTCGTTTAATTGACCAAAATGGCGAACAATTAGGCATTAAATCAAAACAAGAGGCATTAGAAATTGCTGCAAGACTGAACCTTGATTTGGTGATGGTGGCGCCAAATGCGAAACCACCGGTATGTCGCATTATGGACTACGGCAAATTCCGCTTCGAGCAACAAAAGAAAGAAAAAGAAGCGCGCAAAAAGCAAAAAGTCATTAATGTCAAAGAAGTGCGCTTAAGCCCGACGATTGAAGAGCACGATTTTAACACGAAGCTCCGCAACGCACGTAAATTCCTCGAAAAAGGGGATAAAGTGAAAGCGACGATTCGCTTTAAAGGACGGGCAATTACGCATAAAGAAATCGGTCAACGTGTATTAGACCGTTTTTCTGAAGCATGCGCTGATATTAGTGTCGTGGAATCGGCACCAAAAATGGACGGCCGCAGCATGTTTTTAGTGTTAGCGCCGAAAAACGATAAATAATCGAACGAGGAGGATACACCTTATGCCAAAAATGAAAACACATAAAGGCTCTGCAAAGCGTTTTAAAAAGACGGGCACTGGGAAATTAAAACGTTCTCATGCATTTACTAGCCATTTATTCGCTAACAAAACACAGAAACAAAAACGCAAACTTCGCAAAGCAACGCTTGTATCTTCTGGCGACTTCAAACGCATTCGTCAATTGCTTGACAACGTAAAATAATGATCATTCGTAGGAGGGAATATACATGCCACGTGTAAAAGGCGGAACAGTAACGCGCAGACGTCGTAAAAAAATTCTTAAACTTGCAAAAGGTTATTTCGGTTCTAAACATCGTTTATATAGAGTCGCAAACCAACAAGTAATGAAATCATTAATGTACGCATATCGCGACCGTCGTCAACGGAAACGCGATTTCCGCAAACTTTGGATTACGCGTATTAACGCAGCAGCGCGCATGAACGGTCTTTCTTACAGCCGTTTAATGCATGGGTTAAAGCTTGCGGGCGTAGAAGTGAACCGTAAAATGCTTGCAGACTTAGCAGTAAACGATGCTGCAGCGTTTACACAACTCGCAAACATCGCAAAAGAAAACCTAAATAAATAAGCAATGAATGGCCATTCTCTTAAGAGAATGGTCATTTTTTAAAGGGGGAGAGTACATGGACATTCAACGTCTATACACAATGCAACGGCAGCTAGATGAGCGAATTGAAACAGAGCGCGGATTAAAAGGACAAAATCTCGTGGAGCGCAAACTGTTGGCGCTTTTAGTCGAAGTGGGAGAACTCGCGAACGAAACGCGCTGCTTTAAATTTTGGAGCTCGAAACCGCCTGCTCCGCAAGAAATCGTTCTTGAAGAATATGTAGACGGTCTGCATTTTATTTTATCGCTTGGGTTAGATCTTCAGTTGGAAGAGCGCGTGGAGTGGCCGGACATCCAAGCAAGCAAACCGCTTGTTGAACAGTTTCTCAACGTTTTCCAAGCGATTCACTTATTTGAACAGGCACTAAGCATAGAAACGTACGAAGCGTTGTTGCGCTCGTATGCAGCGCTTGGGCATGCGCTGCAATTTACGCCGGAACAAATTGAACAAGCATACATCGCAAAAAATGAAGTAAATCATGAACGGCAAACGCAAAATTATTAACCAATTTTTGTACATAGGCGATTGTTTTCGGTATAATGGGGAAGAGATGGTGAAAGGGGTTTGAAAATGGCAAAGTTAGATCCGACGTTGCAAATGTTAAAAGAACTAACGGACGCTAAAGGCGTACCAGGCAATGAACGTGAAGCGCGGGAAGTGATGAAAAAATACATCACTCCTTATGCCGATGAAGTGACGACAGACGGGCTTGGCAGCTTAATTGCGAAAAAGGTCGGGAACGAAAACGGTCCAAAAATTATGGTTGCTGGTCATTTGGATGAAGTGGGCTTTATGGTGACGCAAATTGATGAAAAAGGGTTTATTCGCTTTCAACCACTTGGTGGCTGGTGGGGACAAGTGATGCTTGCCCAGCGTGTGACAATCATGACGAAAAATGGCGACATTACCGGTGTCATCGGCTCGAAGCCGCCGCATATTTTACCGCCGGAAGCGCGCAAGAAACCCGTCGAAATCAAAGATATGTTCATTGACATCGGTGCATCAAGCCGTGAGGAAGCGCTTGCTTCGGGCGTGCGCCTAGGCGATTCGATCGTTCCATATTTCGAGTTTACCGTCATGAACAACGAAAAAATGTTGCTCGCCAAAGCATGGGATAACCGTATCGGCTGTGCGATTGCGATCGACGTCTTGAAACAGCTAAAAGATGTCGACCATCCAAATGTCGTATATGGCGTTGGTACCGTTCAAGAAGAAGTGGGCTTGCGCGGGGCGAAAACAGCGGCGAACGTCATTCAGCCGGACATTGCGTTTGCCGTTGATGTCGGCATTGCCGGCGATACGCCGGGTGTGTCGGAAAAAGAAGCGATGGGCAAGCTCGGTGCCGGTCCGCACATCGTCTTATACGATGCAACGCTTGTGTCGCATAAAGGGTTGCGTGAATTTGTCATCGATGTTGCCGAAGAGTTACATATTCCGTATCATTTTGATGCGATGCCGGGTGGCGGCACAGACGCCGGTGCGATTCATCTAACGGCAAGCGGTGTTCCGGCGCTAACGATTGCGATTCCGACGCGCTACATCCATTCCCATGCAGCGATGCTTCATCGTGACGACTATGAACATACGGTGAAGTTGCTTGTTGAAGTGATCAAGCGGCTAGATGCGAAAAAGGTGCAGGAAATTACGTTTGATTAACAAAACGGGGGAAGTGGTTGTCACTTCCCCTTTGTTCATTGCTTTACTGCTTGTTCTAGCGTCGAAAGCATTGTTTCTTTTTGTTGCTCATCGGAATGGTTCCAAATCGCTTCAAACAACACGCCAAGACCTGGCAAATATTTTTCCTCGCCGCGCTCAATCGCATCGACAATCGTATCCTCTAACTGCTCTTTCGTATTATTGGCGACATTCGTCATAATCGCATGGCGCAAGTTTAAATTCATGTCTGTTCACCTCACTTTATGTATTACACGTTTATTTTTGGCGCGCTTTTCGGTTATTATGTATAGAGAAAGAAGTGGAAAGGAAGAAAACGAATTGAAACGCATTGAATCAACGAAAAATCCGCAAGTGAAGCAATGGAAAAAATTGCTCACGAAAAAAGAACGCGAGAAAACGGAACTATTTTTAGTGGAAGGGTTCCATTTAGTCGAAGAAGCTTTAAAAAGCAATATCGTTGAACTCCTTATTGTAGCAGAAACGAAAACGATTCCGACAAGCTGGAAGGTAGATCATATTCCGGTGGTGATTGTCACGGAAGCGGTGATTGGCGAACTGAGCGATACGGAAACACCACAAGGAATTGTTGCAGTATGCAGGCACCTCCAGTGGAACGTCGCTGATGTACAAACAGCATTGTTCATCGACGCCGTACAAGATCCGGGGAATGTAGGAACGATTATTCGCACTGCCGATGCGGCAGGAATAGACGCTGTTGTCGTCGGAGAAGGAAGCGTCGATATATATAACGCAAAAGTGATTCGTGCAACACAAGGTTCGTTGTTTCATTTCCCTGTGATAAAAGGAGATATTGGACAATGGATTGCCCGCTTTCAAAATAGGCATATTCCGATTTATGGAACATCACTTCAACATGGGGTAGACTATCGCTCGGTTGCTCCTTCGTCATCATTTGCATTAATTGTTGGCAACGAAGGAAGCGGAGTGAGTGAGCAATGGATAAAACAGACGACAGCGAATTTATACGTTCCGATTTATGGAAAAGCGGAATCATTAAACGTCGCCATTGCGACAGGTATTTTACTGTATCATTTACAGAAAAAATAAACGTATGTTTGCATGATTACCTTGCACCTGATGGCACATTTGCTTATAATAAATGAAGAATTTCATGAAGAAAAAAACGATGATCGAGAAGAGTAGCTTGCCGCTCGCCATCCAGGGAGAAAACGCCATAGACTGGGAGCGTTTTTATGGTCGAGGCAAGTGAATTCACCTCGGGAGTTGACGCTTGGACCATTTTGTGCGTGCAAAATGTAAAGGCGTTCCGGTGAACAGCCGTTATTAGAAGGAAGTGAGCCGTGCTTATCGCATAGCTAACAAGGGTGGTACCGCGAGTGCACTCGTCCCTTATCCAAGGGGCGAGTTTTTTATTTTTATAGATAAGAGGAGGGTTTTTTGTGAAAGAACGGTTACAACAGCTTCAACAAGAAGCGCTCGTTCAAATTGAGCAAGCAGCCGATTTAAAAACGTTAAACGATGTGCGCGTCGCATATCTCGGCAAAAAAGGCCCAATTACAGAAGTGCTGCGCGGCATGGGAGCATTGTCTCCTGAAGAGCGTCCTGTGATGGGAGCGCTTGTGAACGAAGTACGCGAAGCGATTCAAACGGCGTTAGAAGCGAAGCAAGTAAAACTTGAACAAGAAGAAGTGGAGAAAAAATTAGCGAAAGAAGCGATTGACGTCACGCTTCCAGGACGACCAGTGAGACGCGGCAACCATCATCCGTTAACGCGCGTCATTGAAGAAATTGAAGATTTATTTATCGGTATGGGCTATACGATTGCCGAAGGACCAGAAGTCGAGCAAGACTACTACAACTTTGAAGCGCTCAATTTGCCAAAAGGCCATCCGGCGCGAGACATGCAAGATTCGTTTTATATTACGGAAGAGATTTTATTGCGTACCCATACCTCGCCGGTGCAGGCGCGGACGATGGAAAAACATCAAGGACGCGGTCCGGTGAAAATCATTTGCCCAGGAAAAGTGTATCGCCGCGACAACGACGATGCGACACATTCGCATCAATTTACGCAAATTGAAGGGCTTGTCGTCGACGAAAACGTTCGCATGAGCGACTTAAAAGGAACGTTGCGCGAGTTTGCCCGCAAAATGTTCGGCGAAGACCGCGACGTTCGCTTCCGCCCAAGCTTTTTCCCATTTACCGAGCCGTCTGTCGAAGTTGATGTATCGTGCTTCAATTGCGGTGGACATGGCTGTAGCGTATGTAAAGGAACAGGATGGATTGAAATTTTAGGGGCTGGTATGGTGCATCCGAACGTGTTAGAAATGGCTGGATTTGACTCAAAAAAATATACAGGGTTTGCGTTCGGCATGGGTCCAGAGCGTATTGCGATGTTGAAATACGGCATTGACGATATTCGTCATTTTTATCAAAACGATCTTCGTTTCTTGCAACAATTCCATCGGGTGTAAAGGGAGGTTTAATGGATGTTCGTTTCATATAAATGGCTACAGGAATATGTCGATTTAACAGGCATAACCGCAAAAGAGTTGGCGGACCGCATTACGAAAAGCGGAATTGAAGTAGAAAGTGTGGAAGTGCTAAATAAAGGAGCACAAGGGGTTGTCGTTGGACATGTCATCGAGCGTGAACAACATCCAAATGCCGATAAACTAAGCAAATGTTTAGTCGATATCGGAGAAGGAGAGCCGGTGCAAATTATTTGCGGGGCGCCAAACGTCGCAAAAGGACAAAAGGTCGCTGTCGCCAAAGTCGGGGCTGTTTTGCCAGGCAATTTGAAAATTAAACGTGCGAAATTGCGCGGCGAAGAATCAAACGGAATGATTTGTTCTTTGCAAGAGCTTGGCATCGAATCGAAATTAGTGCCAAAACAATACGCCGACGGCATTTTCGTCTTCCCAAGCGATGCGCCAGTTGGTGTGGATGCGCTTGAACTGCTTAATTTGGACGACGAAGTATTAGAATTAGGCTTAACGCCAAACCGCGCTGATTGTTTAAGCATGATTGGCGTCGCTTATGAAGTGGCGGCGATTTTAGGGAGGAGCGTGAAGCTGCCGGCAATCGAACTTCACGAAAACAGCGAAAGTGTTCAAGATTACATTTCCGTACGCGTTGACGCTCCGGAAGACAATCCGTTATACGCGGGACGTATTGTAAAAAACGTCAAAATCGGTCCATCGCCGCTTTGGATGCAAACGCGTTTAATGGCAGCCGGCATTCGACCGCATAATAACGTCGTTGATATTACGAACTATATTTTACTTGAGTACGGCCAGCCGCTTCATGCGTTTGACTACGACCGCCTCGGTTCAAACGAAATTGTCGTCCGCCGCGCAAAAGCCAGCGAAACGATTGTGACGCTTGATGATGTAGAGCGCACGATCACAGAAAACCATCTCGTCATTACGAACGGCAGCGTACCAGTGGCGTTAGCCGGTGTCATGGGCGGAGCAAACTCCGAAGTGCAAGACGATACGACAACGGTGTTTATTGAATCGGCTTATTTTACAAGCCCGGTCATTCGCCAGGCGGTCAAAGACCACGGATTGCGCAGCGAGTCGAGCACACGGTTTGAAAAAGGCATCGACCCAGCGCGCACGAAAGAAGCGCTTGACCGTGCAGCCGCATTGATGGCGGAATACGCAGGCGGCGAAGTCGTTGGTGGCGTTGTCGAAGTGAACACGTGGCAGCCAAAAGATGTCGTTGTCACGATTACGTTAGATCGTATTAATCGCGTGCTTGGCACATCAATTAAGAAAGAAGAAGTCGCAGGCATTTTAACGAACTTGCAATTTACATTCACAGAAGATCACGGAACGTTTACGATTACCGTTCCATCGCGCCGTCGCGATATTGCTATCGAAGAAGACATCATCGAAGAAGTAGCGCGTTTATACGGATACGATCATTTGCCAGCAACGCTTCCAGTCGGGGAAGTAAACCCAGGCAAGCTGACGCCATATCAAGCAAAGCGCCGCCACGTGCGCCGTTATTTAGAAGATGTCGGTCTGTTCCAAGCGATTACGTACTCGCTTACAAATGAAGCAAAAGCGGCGATGTTTGCGCTTGAAACGGCGGAACCGATCCGTCTCGCTCTTCCAATGAGTGAAGAACGCAGCGTCTTGCGGCAAAGTTTAGTGCCGCACTTATTGGAAGCGGCAAGCTACAACCGCGCTCGCCAAGTCGAAAACGTCGCGCTATACGAAATCGGCTCGGTATATTTAGCAACGAATGAACACGAGTTGCCAAACGAAAAAGAGCGGTTAGCCGGCGTCTTGACAGGTGTATGGCATGCGCACTTATGGCAAGGCGAGAAAAAAGCGATCGATTTTTATGTCGTCAAAGGAATTCTTGATGGATTATTCCATATGCTTGGCTTAGAAAACCGCATGGAATATAAGCAAGCAAAACGCGAGCATCTTCACCTAGGACGAACAGCAGAAATTTTATTAGATGACAAGACAATCGGCTTTATCGGCCAACTTCATCCGGTCGTGCAAAAAGAGTATGATTTAAAAGAAACGTACGTATTCGAATTAGCGTTGACAGATTTATTACATGCGGAAGTTGAAGACATTCGTTATTCGCCAATCCCTCGCTTCCCGTCGATCACGCGCGACATCGCCCTTGTTGTCGATGAACATATTATTGCAGGTGATTTGCAAAAAGCGATTATCGCAGCAGGCGGTGAACTATTAAAAGACGTATCCATTTTCGACGTCTACAAAGGAGACCGTCTTCCAGAAGGCAAAAAATCGATCGCCTTCTCGCTCCGTTACTACGACCCAGAGCGGACATTGACGGACGAAGAAGTAACAAACGTTCACGAACAAGTCATCAAAGCCGTCGAACAACAATTCGGCGCCACATTGCGCGGGTAAAACGAAACCCCCATCTGATGCACGAGCATTGGATGGGGGTTTTTACTTGTGAACGTCCTCATCAGATCGGTGAGGGCGTTTTCTTTTTGAAATCCGCCATCTCGTGTCGGTATCCGACAAAAAAAATGGCGGGGTTCGACACCATGTTGGCGGTGAAGAAGAAAGAGAGAAGGGATATAATTGAGGGGAGAGGAGGGGGATGTATTATGAAAAAGTCCTGCGGTAATATGTCAAGGTGAAAAATCATCGAAATTGGAAATTCATTTTCTCCTGTTGGTGGAAAAACATCGCCGGATGCCAACTTGTAGACCGAAGTGGCTTCCATCCCGATGAGAATTTCGGATGGTTAGCGCTTGTTTGCCCACAGGAGGATTTGATCGCGAAGGAAGGTAGCGCCAAGGAGATGGTTGTCTGTCTTGAATTGCGCGCATGTGTTTCCTTCTTGATCCGTAATGCATGTGTGTAAGTCGGTTGAGCTCACGTCAATCCCGATGTAGAGTTTCATGAGATCACCTCCAATCATGGTAGGATCGTGGGGGGGGACTTTTCGGGATGCCCCCGGATCGCGCCTGTTGACCCGTCACCCTCGTGTATGAGAACTCACGTTGGGACAGGGGCTGCCTAGAAGCTGCTCCTTCCAGCATGGGAAACCAAAGGGAACAGCCTGCAGGTTAGACGTCCGAACAGGAGCCGGGGAGACAGACTTTACAAGTAGTCAAAGCTACAGGAGAGAGAAGAGTGTCCCTGATGATCCTTAAGACCATTATCCAGGAACATCGCGAAAAGTCCAATCCTGATGTGGTGCGACCCACGTGTGAGAGGCGCACCCCTCCCCCGTGGGCAAGTCATTCAAGAATATGCGATTGTCAAGGAGCATATCCAACTGGAAATTCGATTAAAAAATCTTTCTAAACATACTATAATAGGAGGAATAAAATTGAAAAAAATAAAAACTTTGTTGTTGAGTTTGGTGTTCCTTTTCTCATTATTTTCTTTCAACGATTTTAGTTCTGCAAAACAAGTACATGATGGCTCAAAAACTGAAAAACTAACAAAGCTAGAAAAAAGTTTTTTAAAAGATGTAACAGGGCATACTGAAGAAGAAATAGATATGTTACCTTTAGAAATCGCAAAGCAACTAGTTAAAGATAAAGCTGTCATCCAAGATTCAAAAACTGAAACATTTTTTTTTGAAGAAAATGCAGGAAACGTAGAAAATGAGGAAAATACTTCTGGTACTCTTATAACGATGGGTACAATTTCATCCTCAACGATGACATTAGCGGGTACAGTTTATAAAGTGACTTCCGATCGGTCAGGTTACGATAAATTTTATATTTACGGTAATTTTCGATGGCTAAAATCTCCCTTTTACGAACTTGTAGATAAAATGACTTTCGGTTTTCCTTCGAGTGCAGGATTTTTCCTCCCAACTAGTGATGGGGCAATAACACAACATCAACATAGATATAGTCAAGATCCACAAGGTAATGGAACATGGGTAGATTATGCAATTGATTACACACCTAGTGACTGGGAACCAAATGCTGGGGTTGCTGGTGAATTTGATTTAAGGAGCTCTACAGAGTTTTCTTTACACAAAGGATATATGGGACAATATGTCTATGTACCAACATCAAGAAATGGTACAATCAATATTAAAATTGAATACGGACACGCAAAATATGTGGGTCAACCTAGTGTATCAGTATTTCCAGCAGGACTATCAATAACTCCATCATCTTCTGTAGATACTGCTTCCTACGCTCTAACATTAACTTATTAATAAATTTAAAAACTCTTACGTTTGTTACACTATTAAAATATAGTGAGAAAAGGGGGATAAAATGGAGTTTCTATACCTAATTACTCTACCAATAATTGGTTCTCTGTGGTTTTTAAATTTCACGATTTTTTTTAAAAGATTAAACAGTAATGGAAATACACGCAATCAAACAATATTAGGTGTTCTGCTAACCTTTATATTTATTTTTGTATTTGCGTACGGTTATTTGGCAACACATTAATAATTTATCCTCCATGTATAAAAAAGGGAATAAATATTTATAACGGCTCTTCACCACAAGTTGTACTTGATAGTTTAAGGTAGGTGTGCACGGAGAAAATAGAGGGTACAAAAAATGCGAATTTTCCTGTATGGTAAAGGTGACCGAACCAAACCATTGGAGGAAAATTCGCATGTACTCTCAGTTTATCAAAGAACTCATCGATTTACCAGATGTTTTGATTCAAAAGGTGCGAAAAGAAGGAGAACACTGGATTTTCGAACTTTCTCTTCCCGAACAATGTCCGTTATGTCCTGTCTGCTTGCAATGCACGACAAAAATGACTCGCAAAACAGGCGTGTTGATTAACCAATAAAAACCAGTTGACATCGCTTTATTCCTAGCTTTTCTGCCGTTGTCGGCACTTTGCCGACTGGGAGTATTAGCATGCCCTCCTCGAACAATGAACGCTTTGCGGGCAAATGACATTTGCCCGCCGGCGTTTCTTGTTCGAGGAAAGAGGCAGAAAAGCTTGTGTTCAGCTATATGATTCTGTGTTTTTTAGTAAAATAGTGGATAATCAACATTCGTGATGTAAATTAGCACTTTATTTCGGAACAAAATGGTCATTTTTTTGCAAACTCAAACTGGTTTTTGTGCCGTTCCCAGCGTCATTCCTACTCTGCAAAAACAGGGAAAATCGGTTAGCGAATCGTTGCAAAGACTTCTAAACGAGAAATCTCTTCAAACGATTCTCTATTCCTCCTAGGACATTTTCGATATCTAGCGCCCACATTAACAGATGAAGAAGTAACAAACGTTCACGAACAAGTCATCAAAGCGGTCGAACAACAATTTGGCGCCACATTGCGCGGGTAAAACTCCCCCCATCTGATGCACGGGCATTGGATAGGGGCTTAATTGTTAACGTCCTCATCGAATGTATAAGGGCGTTTTTGTCTAGTCCGCCAAAATTGGCGGGCGAACCGTCAAAAAATGGCGGGGTTCCGGCACAAGTTGGCGGTGAAGAATGGAAAAAAGTGAAGTATCCTGAATCCGTGATGAATTGAAATCGACTTTGATTTCGATGATGTTTTAGTGGGTATATCATCCATCAACCCCTTTTTATGTTTGTTACCCACGTCATCTTTATTCTCAGAAATGAAACAAATCTCTTTTTTGGGGATGTAAACCAAAAAGAAAAAACACCTGAATCCGTGATGAATTGAAATCGACTTTGATTTCGATGATGTTTTAGTGGGTATATCATCCATCAACCCCTTTTTATGTTTGTTACCCACGTCATCTTTATTCTCAGAAATGAAACAAATCTCTTTTTTGGGGATGTAAACCAAAAAGAAAAAACAAAAAAGGACAGGGAGTCGAGATGGATATAAAGAATCGAACGATTGTTCGTTACCTTCCTTCTCTCCATTTCATGTAAACGTTCAGAAGCGGCTCGCTATAGCCACTCCTTCGCGTCAACTTCATCCATATCTGTCGCGATCGGCGTACGAGTCGACCTGCCATCGTGATCACTGTCTGAATGATCGTCTTGATGCGGCGGCGTCTCACTTTGTGATGTAACGGATGGCGTGGATCGCTTAATATGTCTTGCCCGATCAGACGAAGAAGATTGTAAACCAATGCCCCGATGACCAAAACGAGCGCATTCGTTTTCATCTTCCCAGACGGAAGTCGCTCTAAATCGAGATCGCTCTTGAGTTCGCTATGAAACTGCTCGCATGTCGCATGGTCGTGGTACAACGCGAGTATATCTTGCATATGCATGTGGTCATACCCTTCTAAGCGCACCCAATAGCTTTCGACTTCGTAATCAGGAACGAAAAGCAACTGTCCATTTCGTTCCATCGTCCGTTCGGTCACTTGGGTGACTTGGAAGTACGTATGCGTGTTTCCATCGATCGTCATCGTTTGCGGAAGGCATAGCTCGTATGTTTGCACCCCTTCCGTGGAGTCGTCCGTGCGCTTGCCTTTTTGCGAAGCGATTGGAAACCAAAGGGCTTTCGATTCTCGGCGCAAGTTCCGTTTGATGACAAAATCCACGCCTTCTTCGAGGCACACGCGCACATTCGCTTCTGCATCGTTTCCTGCATCCATGCGAACAAGCAGACGAGATGAGGTGAGCGCACGTGCCCGATGGATGGCAGTGGTTAAAAACGACGGCATTCCATCTTGTACGTGTTGTTTTCCTGGGCGCAGCTCCGCGTGGACGATATATCCTTCTTTTCCTGCATACGCAAACAATGGCGTAAAGCCGTCAAATCCTTTATACGTCCGACTGACTCCTTCCTTTTTCGTGTCGGAGTTGTCAAACGGGGAGCCATCTAAATCCAGGGGAACCCATGTCGTCTTTTGTTTTGTCCAACAAGGGGACAAGGTCGCTTGTCGTCGCCTCAATAGGCGCATCGATTCCTCCCAAAGAATCGTGTCTGTCATCGGAAGACAGGCGAGCTGATCCAGTCGCTGCCGTAAAGTCGGAGAGGAAGGCACGTGTTCGATGCCCAGCGATGTCGCAAATAGATCATCATGACGATACGCTTCGATATGATCGAAATCCGTTTTTCCTGTGGCAAGCAAACCGATCATCGAGCGAATGACATCACCATGAGAGATGTGAACATCTCGGCGCACCTGCGGAAGCCGAAGGACGTTTAACCGTTTGTCGAGTTTCGTTTGATGAAGCAAGTAGCCAACGAGGGCAAGCCCAGCACTTGGGGTGATCGCTTCATCTGTCCATACAAACCGAATCGGAAAATCTTTCATGAAATTCACCTACTTGATGAAGAGTCATAAACGTCGTTTTCCCTTATCGTACCAACGGTTTGCGACCATTGTAAAGATGTTTTGCCACGGATTCAGGAAGTATAATTAAACTATCAAAACGAAAGGAGGAATTTTCAAAATGATTCGTCAATTGTTCAGTGTAGCAGTAGCGGTAATGCTTGTTGGAGGAATTTTATTTGGCATAGGAAAAGATTCATTGGCAAATTACAATCAAAAGGAGATTAATTCCTCAAAAGAATCAGGGACGATTACGCCTCAATCGATTGCATCAAAGACGAAAACGACAACGATCCAAGTTGGACAAACGATTCAGACTTTGTATGTGACAGGAACTTTTGAAACTCAGTATAGTGATGTTCATAAAAGACAACTTTTTTCGGGAGTTAAATCGATCTCCTCAAAAGCGTCTGGCAGTGGAACGTGGACACAGACAGGATATAATGCGGAATTAATTGATGGTGGTCGCACATATGTCATTACAGTGTCAGGAAAATATTCCTATAATGGTGCGACATATACGATTTCAACAATTATAGAGTTTTATTGCAATGCTAATCGTTCTATCGGATAGTAAGTGATACAAAAATTCTAATTATACAAAGAATAAATGGTGAAACTTTAGTAATGACGATCAAACAAATATTTTACCATAAAATCTGTCGAAAAGTACAAAATTTGTCGAAAAAATTTCGTTGTCCCCCCCATGAACTTTTTGTATGGTAAATTCATCAAATGTAAGACTATTTCCATTATGTTACGATTGGAGGAGCAAATCGTATGTCTTTTTGGGGTTCATTAAGCAAATGGGGGCATTCAGTCAGTAAAAAGATCGAACAGACGACAAAACATGTTGCCAACGACTTCAAAAAGGTAGAAAAGACGATTCAACAAGCAGAGAAGAAAGCGGAATCCTTCACCAAACAAATCGTAAAAGATACGATTCAAATTAGCCAAAAAGCAAAAGAAGCTTTTCAACAAGCGGAGAAAAAAATAGAAAAAACAAGCAAACACATCGCTAATGATGTAAAAAAAGCAGAGAAAGCGATACATCAAACGGTTAATCATGCGGAAAAGAAAGTGGAACAAGTAACGAAACAGGCGATCAAAGACACGGTACATATTAGTCAGAAAGCGCAAAAAGCGTTTCATGAGGCGGAAAAGAAAGCCGAACGAGTGACGAAACATATCGTTCATGATGTAAAAAAAGCTACATCTGAATCTGTTCGTTCTGTTAAACAAACGTTGAAAGATACAGAAAAAACGCTTGAACACGGTGTTCACCAACTAGAAAAGAAAGCAGGACTTGCCGTTAAACAAGCTGCTCGTAGTATAATGAACACAGGACAACATGCCGAAAAAACCGTTCTATCCGTAGCGAAACGTACAGAACAATCACGGCATAGTTTTAAGAAACATCCGATGGAAAGTACAAAAGAGTTTGTCACAGGAGCAGGGGATGCAGCGTTATCGGATATGACGTTAAACGTTGTACAAAAGCGCTCAGATTACAGTAAACATCCGACGGCATACAAAGCAGGGCAAGCGTTCGGACATGCAGTGGCAACAATCGCAGGCGTCATGGAAACGACAAGTTCTATTGCCATTAGTACAGGTGGCGTAGTACTTAACGCCACAGGAGTAGGAGCAGTCATTGGAGCACCTGCTACTGCGGTTGCCGCTGTAGGAGTGGCTCATGGGACAGGGCTTACCACCGCAGGAGGAACGGGCTTTGCGAAGAGTGCAAAAGAATTGTATCAGCAAATGAGTCGAAGTGATGGGGTTTCTGGCAGGAAAAGTACGAGAACGGAGAATGTTAACCAACTTGTCGTCAAAAACTCTGGTAGGTCAGGAAAGCAAGCAAGACTTAAAGAGATAGCAAATGATAATAAAGTTTCATCAGCATTGCGTGGCGAAATTAAACGTGATATGAATGAAATAGCAGCAGGAAAGAGGAAAAATATAAGAGTACCCCAGGGGTATGAACTTGCCCATAGAAGGGGCTATGAAGCAAGAAATGGATATGGGTATGAGCACAGCGACTTACAAATGATTAAGAATCATAGAACTCAGCATAAGCATGATGGTTATGGAAAAAAGAAGAAAAATAATGGAGAGTGATAGGATGATTAACAAGGAACTTGAAGCTGTTATAAAACTACCTGCTAATAAAAGATATGAGTACTTTATCAAGAAAGTTGTTGACTTCGAAGAGGTTTGGGGGCTATATCATGATGGTTGGGCAATATCTCAAGACGATACAGGGAAAATGTTAATGCCGTTTTGGCCAAAAAAAGAATTTGCGGAGCTTTGTTCTATTGAGGAATGGTCCGATTATACACCGAAAAGCATTGATCTAGATGAATTTATTAATGACTGGTTGCCTGGCATAAAAAAGGATGGCTATAAATTATCTATATTTTGGAATAATAATGATTCAGCTGTATTAGAAGTAGATACTCTACTTAGAGACTTGGAGACTGAATTAGAAAAGTACTGATATTTCAACAATCTTGACTGACCATATGGCCTTCAAACTCGAAAATTGCAGAGAATTACAACTTGACATGGAGATCTTTTGGGTGTGGTTAAAAAGTCCAAAAAACAGCGATATCAAGGAGCGGTTATGCTTAAAAAGCCTATCACTCCCCTTACTCCTTGTAAATTTGCTATAAGCCGAACCTCTACAGATCTCTGGTACTGTCAAAAGTTTTAAAACCGTACCCTTAATTTTTATTGATTTTATGCTGTTCTCGATAAAAAAGCTTGCCACCCCTCCTGTTTTTGGTACGATTGAGGTAACGACACACCCAAAACAAAGGAGTTGTTACCTTAATTATTAATCAAATTCCGTTGCCATTATATACATGCACTTTAAAATGATGACTTCTGTATGAACACCTTTTTCCATAGTTATACTGCTCCTAAGTATTCCTATACAAAAAGAGCGGAAATGATATGAAACGTCTTAAAATGACAAATGATCACGGCTGGACGCCTCAAACACTTCGGAAACAAGAACGGAAAATCAAAGATGCTTTGCTTCGTGCTCGAGTTACCGCCGTTCGTCTCGTCATGGAAGGGTATCTCGGAAAAGATGTCGCCAAAATGGTTCATCTATGCCGTCAATCGGTTGCCCTCTACGTCGCACGGTTTAATGAAGGGGGGGCTCGATCATTTACTCGATCGCCGCTTGCCACCTGGTCGCATGCCGTTTCTTACGGAAGAACAACAACAAGAAATCAGACAACTCGTCTTAACCATCACCCCTGTGGATGTCGGTGGGGGCATTTCTTCCTCATGAAACACACGCATGTTGCAATCTTACATCCAACAAACATATGGCGTTTCCATGTCACGCGAAGGGATTCGCAAATGGTTACATCGTATTCGCTTGTCGTGGACCCGTCCGACTGATAAGCTCGTCAAAGGGGATCCAACGCTTCAAGCTGCCTTTGAAAAAGAACTCGAGTTTATAAAAAAACGAATCACTGGGCAGATGGTTCTGCTTCATGTCGATGAGACGCATGTTCGCGCCTATCAAGCGCTTCGTACGACATGGGCAGAAGTGGGCAATCAAAAACAAGTGCCAAGCTACGGTCACCACGCTCACGTGTCCATTTTTGGTGCGGTAGACGTTCAACAAGGCGATGTCGTGTTTCATCGCGCATCATCCGCCAACGCTGAGACGTTCCTAGACGTTTTGCGCCTGTTGAAAGAGAAATATCCGGATCGATTCCTCGTGCTTGTGTTGGACAATGTACGGATTCATCATGCCAACATGGTGCAAGCATTCCTCGATGGTGAAGAAGGCGCTGCCGTTCACTTTATTTTTCTGCCACCGTATTCGCCTCATTTGAATCCGATGGAGCGGTTATGGAAGTGGCTGAAAGATGAGGTCATTGCCAACGTCTTGCATAAAGATCAAAACGACATCGCCCAGTCTATTACTCGTTTTGAACAATATGTGTTGCAGCACCCAGATGAAGTGTTGCGTCGCATCGGGTGTGCTGCGTGAACCAGAGGTTAAAATGTCAATTTGGATGTATATAGTACAGGTGGCGTAGTACTTAACGCCACAGGAGTAGGAGCAGTCATTGGAGCACCTGCTACTGCGGTTGCCGCTGTAGGAGTGGCTCATGGGACAGGGCTTACCACCGCAGGAGGGGCAGGCTTTGCGAAAAGCTAGAAAATAGAGCAGCGTCAACTGGTTTTTATTGGTTAATCAACACGCCTGAAGGGAGGATATTATGAATAAAATTCTTTTACACCTAGAAGGGGTAGCTATCCTATTGTTAAGTCTTTATTTTTACTCTTATAATCAATTTAGTTGGCTTTTGTTTTTCGTTTTGTTATTAGCTCCAGATATATCAATGATAGGTTATTTATTCAATAATAAGGTTGGTGCAGTGCTTTATAATTTATTTCATACATATAGTTTACCAATTGGAGTTGTTATCTTAGGAGTATTGTTATCAAACGAAGTTGTTTTAGAGATAGGTTTAATATGGTCTGCCCATATCGGAATGGATAGGATGATTGGTTATGGATTAAAGTATCCAACACATTTTAAAGACACGCATTTAAATCGTGTTTAAATAAACTACTGTAGTTGAGTATTTTTTATAACAATAATTACTATTTAAAAAGAAACAAACAGGGTACCCCTTATGCCACGTGGAGCTGTTTTTTCACGGCATCAATGGGGGAATATTTTGTTTCGCTGCGCTGTAAATGAACCTCCACGAGGCTATGTCCTTTTCTCTTGCGCAGGAGATCGAGCCCATCAGAAAAATCGCTGTTCGACTCGAACATGCTGTACACGTAAGCAAGCTGCACCAAGATCCAGTAGCGTTTCACCGCCCGTCGCTCGCGAACACGGTACCCATCAAGCTTCAGCTGACCTTTTGCTTAACGAAAGAAACATTCGATTGACCAACGCTCGGCATAGTAGCGCAAGATGTCTTCGTCGCTTAACTCCCGATCGGTGCTCAAGACGCAATGAAGATGTTCAGGTGTCATCGGTTGATCGGCTTTCCAAGCGAGCAGCACGACGGCATTTATTGTTTAATTATACGGATCAAAAGTCTTTAAGGGTGATGCTATATGTGCTGGGAGTTTTGCTGTATTCCTTTCCTTAATGTAGAAGTGACATGGTTCCAATTAATACTCTAATTTGAAGTGGATCTGAATTAGTGAAGATGTGCAAAGCAAAAATGATGTGGGCTATTATTTTACCTGTGGCACTAGATAAAAACGGGGCGGGTATAAAATGTTATGTGGAAACAATTGTCGTATACGTCGGAATGTTTTATTCCGTGATCGGAAAGATGAATACGGCGATTTTTTTAAGATATGCATTTACCAGACTTGTCGCAATTTTCGACAAGTCTTTTTATTTGTCAGGAAGGAATTTTTTTGATTTTGTCGAATATTCCCTATTTGTAAATATTTGTGTAAGGTGCGATAGGATGAGTGAAAAAGAAAAAATAGCGAAGCAAATGAAGGAAATCGTGGAACAATTGATGTCGGAACCGCAACTGAAAGCGCACATGTTGATGGCAATCGAGCAACATGTGAAAGAGAGCGATTTGTTGTTTGGACGGTTGGCTTATTTGCATTATGACTTGTTTTCGACACAAGGAGATCACTCAACATATATCGCAGCGGCTATTGAATTGATCGTGCTTGCTGGCGATTTACTTGATGATTTAGTCGATCAAGATCGTTTAGAGGATACAGCTATTCCTCTTCATATTGCTATCGGGTTCTTGCTGCTTGGTCAGCAAGCGATTGCGAACGTACCGATTTCTAGTAATAAAAAATTAAAGGCACTGTCATATGTTACGTCTTGCTTGTTGCAAAGTGTACACGGACAACAGACTGATGTGGCGTGTGACGTACAAACAGAAGCAGATTATTTAAAAATGGTGGAGAAAAAATCAGGCTCTCTTGTTGCGATGGCTTGTGTCATCGGAGCATTGCTAGCAGGAAAAGAGGACATCGCAGCAATTGAAACGTATGCTTTCTACATCGGGATCGCGGCACAAATCGACAATGATTTTGATGCGCTATACAACTGGGATAAAAAAACTGATATTCAAACAAAGAAAAAGTCGCTTCCGATTTTGTATATGCTCGAAAGCAAGCACGATGACTTATGGAAGCAGTATGTCAACAACGATATAGACTACGATCGGATGTATATCCAAAAAGAAAAAGCGCTTCAGCAAATGGAACAGGAAGGAGCGATTTATTACGCAAAAGTGATGAGCCAAATTTACAAGGAAAAAGCGTTGCAAGAAATCGAAAAACTAGATGTAGATGATGCGTATAAATCTGCGCTGAAAACATTGGTTTGAGAATGTTGGAGGGAGATTGTGATGCAACAAATCATTCGCTTTTTAGTCGAACATCCGGAAGTCATCAAAAAATTACAAAATGGTACAGTGAGCTTAATTGGTTTAAGTGAGTTAGAGGTAAAAGCGGTGATAAAGGCGTTTAGCGAATCGACTAGATCACTTGGATATTGGATGTAGATCACGATGAATCGAACAGTTATTGCCATGATTGTTGCTTCGATTTTAGCGCTATATTTAACCATTTTAAATGTGAAGCATCCATTGATCGGCATAGGTGTAGTAGAAAACAAGAATGGTGATATTATTGTTAACGACCTTTACGAGTTTGGCTGGGCAAAAAAACATGGGATTCATATTCATGATCAAGTGTTAAAAGTAGATGGAAAGTTTCCGCTCTCCCATTTTACAGTTCAGAAATACAAAACGATTGAACAAGCAAAAGCAGTCACTATTCAAAGAGGGAATCAAATCCAAACCTTGGCGATTGACTATCAAGCGCATGGAACGGAACAGTGGTTGTATTATATTATTTTGCCGACGTGTTTTTTTCTATTCGCTGTTCGTTTAAGCATATTTTTGCTTCGTTTGCGGCCAGATAATAACTCGGCGACCGTGCTGATTTACTTGTTGTTATCGGCAGGGCTTTGTTATATCAGTGCCAGCTTATCGGCGAAGCAGTCGCTTTTTGGAAGGCAAATATTCAGCGGTGTATTTTTCATGCTGCCCCCGCTCTTTTTGCATTTTGTTTACAACTATTTTGAAAACGAAAAGAAAGTATGGTTTGCGAAAAAAATCGTCTTTTCTCTTTATGGTTTTAACTTTGTGATGTTCGTTGCCTCACTCATATCTTTATCGTTTCGTTCGATAAGTGAAGCGGAAGTGCTATTGGCTACATTTTTTATCAACATGGTCATCATTCTGGCTTTGTTAGGAAAAGGATTAGTTTATCTTAAAAAAGATGAACAGCAAAATACGGTCAAAGGTTTGCTTTTAGCCATTGGGCTATCTGCCGCACCATTTGTTTTATTTTATAGTCTCCCGGTTCTCATCATTGGAAAATGGGTGCTGCCAGCGGAATTAACGGTTAGTTTTCTTTTCGCCTTACCAATCGTTTTCTTTTATTTAATGGCAACAGATCAACTGTTTCAACTGCAATTTTCGATCGAACGGTTGAAATATTTTGGACTGTTTGCATTACTTCTATCTTTCTTTATGATGATTGTGTACAATCAATGGATCCATCGCTCTAGCAAATGGGCTGAACTTGTTGTTTTATTTTCTGTCGTTTACATCATCGTTCTTGCTACTTTTTACATAAAAGAATGGTTAGACCGCAAGTGGCGGGCAAAACTACGGATGCAAAAATATTTTTATCAAGAGAGCTTATATCGTATAAGTGAACAGCTTAAAAAACAGCGTACAGTAGAGGGAGCCATGTATTGTTTGGAAAAGGAATTGCACGAAATTTTGGACGTAGAAAAAATAGAGGTGATGCAGTCCATAAACGAACCGCTTTCTTTCGAGTACAATCAAGCACATTGGGCGAATATCGTCAAAAAAATAAATGGTGCCCCACTTTCGATCGGTCGCGTAATGGAACATCGCTCCTTATTTGTCTTGTTTATCGGCTCATTTCGTCAAACAACTTTATGGCTAGTAGGGAAAAAGAAACAACCTATTTATTTCCATACCGAGCAAAAAGACTGGCTATCTGCCATTGTTTATTATACGAGCATGACGATGGAAAACATGTTAAAAGTGGAGGATCTATTGAAAGAGTTAGATCGATTAAAAGAGAAAGAACATTCGATTTCGTTTACTCGATTGATGTTCCAATGGTCAGAAAGGGAAAGAAAAAAACTTGCAATCGATTTGCACGATATATTGCTTCAAGATTTAATTTTGTTAAGAAGAAAAGTGGAAAACTTGCTTGTTCAACCTCTGTACGTGGAAGATATACAAAAACAGCTAAACGATATCGACGAGGAGATCCTCAATGTCATTGATGTAACAAGAGAAATATGCCATGAATTAAGACCGCCGTTTTTGAGTCAGATGGGATTAAAACAAGCAATCACACAGCTTATTGACCGATTCCATTTACGTACGAATATAAAAGTGGAATGGAATGTTCACATACAAGTCAAATTAGGAGAAGAACAGGAACTAGCGATGTATCGGATCATACAAGAATTGTTAAACAACGCCGTAAAACATTCACAAGCGTCAACGATTCAACGTAAGCGTCAAACTCTTCCCACCTAGTTTTGCCCCTACATCCGTGCCATAATTTCTTTAGAAATCTTAATTAAAGGAGTTTTGGTATGGACAAAAACGAATGAAGACGTGAATGGGAACAGCGTATTGCTGATTACAGGGCGAGTGGTCTCACCCAAGCAAAATGGTGTGAAAGGAATAGGTTAAAGGTTCACCAGCTGAAGTACTGGCTCAAACGGCTCGAAGGTTCCAACGCTACACCAAATCCCTCTACAAAATGGGCATCCGTTGTGATGGCAGATCCATCGATCCATGAAGAGGATTCCATCCAAGTAAAAATCGGCGAATGTTCGATCGAGGTGAAGCAAGGGTTTAACCCTTCGCTTTTTGCCGATGTGGTGAAGGTGTTGAAAACGTTATGTTAAATGCGGCCACGGTGACCCATGTGTACCTCGCCCGAGGGAGTACAGATTTGCGAAAATCCATCGACGGGTTGGCAGCCATCGTCCAAGAAGCATTCCAGCTTGATCCCTTTTCTTCTACCCTTTTTGTGTTCTGCAATCGTGGACGGGATAAATTGAAAATTCTTCATTGGGATCATAACGGATTTTGGCTATATTATCGCCGACTGGAACGTGGAACGTTTGATTGGCCTTCGGAGCACAGCTCGGAACCTTTACAAATTAGTCCACGCCAATTACGCTGGCTGCTCGATGGACTATCATTGAACCAGAAACAAGCCCATTCGGCAGTAACCGCAAAGAAAGTTATTTAAATAATAAAAATTCAGGGAATTCCGCTGTTTTATTGTATAATGAGAGTATGAAAAAAACAGCGAAATTCCCTCATTCCAATCTTACAACGGAAGATCTCCTCCAACGCTTGGAAATGCTAGAAAAGCAAAATGCAGAATTACAGGCGAAACTAAAAAAGCAACAGGAGTTGGAAGCGAAAGTAAAATGGTATGAAGAACAGCTTCGCCTTCTGCAGCACAAACGCTTTGGCGTTTCAAGTGAAAAAATCCATCCTGGTCAATTGGAACTATTCAACGAGGTAGAAAACGAATCGAACCTTGAGTTGCCGGAACCTACGTTGGAGTCCATTCGTTATCAGCGCCGTCGGAAAACACGCGGTCACCGCGAAGCGATGCTGGAAAACCTGCCGGTCGAAACGGTCGAATACCGTTTATCCGATGAAGAGCAGGTCTGTTCGTGTTGCGGTGGAACGCTACATGAAATGAGTACGGAAGTACGCCAAGAACTTGTCTATATTCCTGCGGAATTAAAAGTAGTGAAACACGTGCAATATGTCTATTCTTGTCGCCATTGTGAGCACCATGAGATCGAAACACCTATTCAAACAGCGCCTAGACCGAAATCCGTCATTCCGGGCAGTCTTGCCTCTCCTTCTATTTTGGCACATATTATGACGCAAAAATATGTAGAGGGACTCCCGTTATATCGCCAAGAAAAACAGTTTCAACGAATGGGCATGCCTCTTTCTCGACAAACCTTTGCCAATTGGATGGTAAAAGGAGCGGAACGATGGCTGAGTGTGCTGTATCATCGGATGCACGAACATCTTCTGGAGCTGGATATTATTCATGCCGATGAAACCACCCTTCAGGTTCTTCAGGAACCTGGAAGACCGGCTACTTCTACCTCCTATTTATGGCAGTATCAGACAGGAATAGAAGGGCCGCCTATCATCCTTTATGATTATCAGGAAACGAGAGCAGGGGAAAACCCAAAGAATTTCCTGAACGGTTTTCAAGGCTATTTGCAGGTGGATGGATACGCAGGATACCATCAAGTGCCAAACGTAACCTTGGTTGGTTGTTGGGCTCATGCGCGTAGAGGATTTACAGACGCCCTAAAATCCATGCCTGCCAATAGCGTGGCACCAGTGACCGCAACGGAAGGTCTGAATTTCTGTAATCAGCTGTTTGCGGTGGAACGTAAATTAAAAAAATTAGATCCTAAAGATCGGTATGAAGAACGTCTAAAGCAAAGCAAGCCTATCTTAGACGCTTTTTTGTCATGGCTGCAAAAGCAAAAACAGCACGTGTTGCCAAAGAGCGCATTAGGAAAAGCCATTGCGTATTGTCTGAACCAATGGGATAAATTAGTGGCCTTTTTAGAGGATGGGCGACTGGAGATCGATAATAATCGCAGCGAACGCTCGATCAAATCGGTGGTCATCGGAAGGAAAAATTGGCTTTTCGCTAATACACCACAAGGTGCACGGGCAAGTGCCATCATCTACAGCATAGTGGAGACAGCGAAAGCGAATCAATTACATCCATATTATTACCTTCGCTATCTTTTTGAGAAGCTTCCCAATATGGATTTGTCAGACAAGAACGCATTGGATCAAATGCTTCCTTGGTCAACCACACTCCCTGTTTCATGTATTGCTTTTCAGCAGCTAACTAAATAATACCTCAAGCCCCGGCCTTCAAAAAGGTGGGGGCTATTTGACGTTTACGATTCAACTCGTATTGGATACGCAAGATGAGGCTGTTCAACTCCGTTATGTTGACGATGGGATAGGAATAGAGATGGAAAAATTAAATCATCATAATGGTAATTTAGGATTATTTGGAATAAAAGAGCGTGTGCAAGGATTAGGTGGAACATGCAAAATCACGTCATCGCATGGATCTGGATTAGAGATAAGGATCACCATTCCATTATAAACGTATGGAAAGGAGAAAAGCATGGCTCGTATTTTAATTGTCGACGATCATCGTCTTGTTTGCGAAGGAACAAAACGTATGCTCGAGTGTGAACAAGATTTTCAAGTAGATTTTGTTACATCAGCCAAAGAAGCAGAACAAATGATCGAGCAACGTACGTATGATGTATTTTTACTTGACTGGTGTATGTCGGATGTGAGCGGTATCGAATTGAGTAAACGAATTCTCCAAAAACAGCCAAATGCGAAAATTGTCATCTATACCGGATATGATATTGTTCCTTTTTTAAATTATTTCATTGAATCAGGCATTACAGGCTTTGTCAGTAAAACCGCATCAAGCGAGCAATTAGTGACAGCAATTCGCTGTGCACTAAGAGATGAGGCGGTCATTCCTGTGCATTTCCTGCGTCAGCTGCATCGTTGTGAAGGAAAGGAAAAGATGGAGGAAAACGAACAACCAGCTGTGCTGAGCCATCTCGAGCAAGAACTACTAATGGAAGTCGCTAACGGCTTATGTAATAAAGACATTGCCAAAAAACATCACACGAGCCAACGGACAGTGGAAAGACGCTTATCACGCATCTTCACGAAGTTGCACGTATCTTCTCGAATAGAAGCGGTGGAAAAAGCAAAGCAATTAGGGCTCATTCCAGAGCATCATATGTTGTGAACGCCTTCACCGGATCGGTGAGGGCATTTTCTTTTTGAAGTCCGCCATTTCGTGTCGGTATCCGACAAAAAAATGGCGGGGTTCGACACCATGTTGGCGGTGAAAAAGAAAGAGAGAAGGGATATAATGGAGATGAAAGGAGCATTCCTGTTAGAAAGGTTTTGGGGGACTTGAAAGAAAAAAGCCCTCTTGGTATGATGCAGGGGTACCAACAAACACCTATCATCCAACCAAGGAGGACTTACTATGAATTGTACACAAAATCGCAAAATTGAACAAGTCACCGATCAAACATTAGTGATTGGAATGGATATTGCCAAGCAAAAACATTACGCAGCGATCGTGGACGCACGAGGTCGGGTACTGAAAAAGTTGTTTCCGGTGTTCCAGTCGAGATTCGGATTTGAACAGTTCTATGCGTTGATCCAAGAGGCGATGAGGGAATTTGGCAAAACGGAAGTGATCGTCGGAATCGAACCGACCGGACATTACTGGTTGAACCTTGCCCATTTTCTCGAGGAAAAAGGGATCCCGTTGGTCATGGTCAACCCGATGCACGTCAAACGGTCGAAAGAACTGGGCGACAACTTACCGACGAAGCACGACGCCAAAGACGCCCTCGTCATCGCAAGACTGGTCAAAGACGGGCGCTTTAGCTATCCACGCATTCTCGAGGTGGAGGCAGAATTACGGGCAGGAAGCACGTTTCGAGAATCGCTGGTTAAGGAACGGAATGCCGTCCACAATCAAATGATTCGTTGGCTCGCTCAGTACTTTCCTGAGTTTGTGCAGGTATTTCCGTCGTTCGGAAACCTCGTATTGGCAGTCTTAGAAAACACGCCATTTCCTATGGACATCGTCGATCAGACGGTCGAAGGGATCATGGAGCGATACCGTCAAAGCGAAGGACTGAAATGTCCGCAAAAACCGAAAATTTAAAAGCTGATGGAGGTCTCTCGCGATTCGATTGGCATCACGGAAGGACAACGGATGGCCCGTATCCAAATTGCCACGTTGGTTCGCCGATATCGCCAATTGGAACAAGAGATCGCAACGTTGACGGAAGAGTTAGTTGCCCTTGCACAAACGACGGTGGAGTACGAATGGCTTCAAACCATCCCAGGGTTAGGCGATACGACGATCGTGGAATGATTGTCGGAAATCGGGAGTTTTCAACAGTACCAAGATCCGCGCCAGCTGATTAAATTAGCGGGCTTGACATTGAAGGAAAACTTGTCTGGACAACACAAGGGACAAAAACGAATCTCGAAGCGAGGACGAAAACGGCTACGCGCCCTTCTCTTTCGGGTGATGATGCCACTCATTCGCCATAATGAGGCGTTCCGGAACTGGAGTGAAAAATACAAAATACCCAGTGACCGCAAAGCACACCCATGGACTGTTAGATATCAACAAAAATGAAAAAGTATGTGATGAGTTTTGTCGAAAAATATTTTTTGGCACCCCTAAGATGCCAAGAAACCTTGATATATCAACATTTCTAGAGGGAGGGATGGTCATGAAAGAATTAAAAATTGATGAGCTAATATCAATTAATTTTGCGGAAAATACGGATGTTTTTTTCTATATAAGTTGAAATTTTGTTTTACATCCAGCCGATTACCTGCCACGTTATACCATATCAGCTCGTATTGAGATGAAAGCGGAAACGAAAAATCGGAAATTCTTTATTGCAACTTATATAGTTAATTTTGATATAGTGTTGGGGAAGTTGACCAACTGTTATTCTAAAAATGATGAGAGGGGTTCAGATGAACACAGGTATTTATGATTTGTGCCAACCTGTTGGTGGTTTAATGACTTATCCACAATTACTGCCTGTTGCGCATGGCGAACCGAAATATTACATTTGCGGTTCCAGCTTGGGCGATCTTAGTGAGCTCGAGAACTTACGATACAATAACAACGGTAGTCAAATGGAGCTTACTGGCGCGGGCGGAGATATAAACTATGATATGGCGAAATTCAAATCGTTGGCTGAAACGTTGGAGCGCTATTGTTCATGCGTATTTAGTGAGGAACAGTTTATATGGGCCACTGCGGAAGAACTTGGAGAAGACGCTCTTGATCTGGAGCAAATACCGGTTTGTTCGGAAAATGAGCTAAAACATCCGATGTGTCCGATATTAAAACCTAATAAAAAAGAAAAAATCAGATGGGTTCGAGGTGTCTCATTAACAACTAAAAAGTTGGTATGGGTTCCGGCAATTATGGTTTACTTGTATATCCCATACAAAAGCGAGGGAGAAAGGTTTTGGATCCCTATTTCTACCGGTTGTGCGATCCATACAAGCTACGAAGTTGCACTCATTAACGCTATTAATGAAGTTATCGAAAGAGATGCTATTTCTTTAACTTGGTTGCACAGGCTCCCTTTAAATAAAATTGAAATTGATATTTCACTTCCGACTTGGGCGGAGTCTTATTTAGCTAAAAACAGTGAATATTCCTACTTTGAAACTTATTATTATAACGCGACGACAGATCTAGGAATACCGACGGTTTACAGTGTTCAATTTTCTCCACATAATCCAAAGCTATCAACGGTTGTTATGTGTTCCACTGAATTAGACCCTTTGGTGGCTTTGACTAAAGTTACAAGAGAGGCAGCATCTGTAAGAATAGCTCTCCAGCATAAGAAAGTTAAAGCCACTGATATCAATACGTTCAGAGACGTTTTTGAGGGAGCCTTATATATGGGATCAAGCTCAATGATCAAAGAATTTGATTTCTTGAAATATTCCCAGGGCCGATATCCATTTTCCGAATTTCCTAACTACTCTACGAATGATCCGAAACAAGATTTAAATTTTTTGATTGGAAGACTAAAAGAAAAGAAACATGAAGTGATCGTTGTGGATTTGACTACAGATGAGGCCGAACGTTGCGGATTTTATGCAGTCAGAGTGATTATTCCGACACTACAACCTCTTTCGTTTACTTATCGAGCGCGCTACTTGGGTACTAAGAGACTTTACCAGGCGCCTGTGAATATGGGGTATGGTGTTCGCACGGAGGAACAGATTAATCCTTTTCCACAACCGTTTGCATAGAACCAAGGAGGACTGATTAATGAAAATCCAATTATTTGAAATTGGTGAGTTTGCAAATCGAATTGGGGATATGATAAGTAAAGAATTGGAACCAGATCGGGTAAAAGTCGAAAACAATAGTTTGGAAAAACTACCTGTTCGCCATGATGCTGACCTATATATGGTAATATCGGAACATTTGTGTGTGGATCTATGTAAATATATCGACAACATTAGTCGCAATTATAAAAAATATTTTCTGCCCATTGTTATGGATCATCCATATTTAACAGTTGGTCCATTTGTCCAATACAGTCAAGGAGCTTGTTATCATTGCTATTATGGAAGATTCATGCAACATAATCCAGCTCCTCATGTCACAAGGGCTTTAGAGAAGCACTATAGAGAGTGCATTGGAAAGGGGCCTAAAGGCTATCATCCGCTAGATGCTGCAATTGTATCAAATTGGCTTATTTATTCAGTAAAAAATAGTTTTAACCATTTTCAGGGCAAATTGTGGAGGATGAATCTGGTTAGTAGGGAAAGCGTTACTTCTAAAGTGATAGGAATTCATGGGTGCAAAAGATGTGGCTCCAAAAAAGATGAAAAAACAAGAAGTTATTTTGCCCTATTGAATCGGTTGATAGGTTCATACCAAGAAGGGGAGGAATACTGTGAAAGTATTAAGTAAAATCCACGCAAAAGAAATGGGAATAGTGGTATCGTATGATCCCCAATTCAGAATGCCTGTCCGGCCCAAAATTTCGAAACATATTCGTCTAATCAATTACGGCGATGATGGTTTAATTTTTGATGGTGCTCCAGAAAAACAACTACTACGTGGCAGTGCGGTTGAAAATTTTTTGTACGATTTAATCTCACTTGCTGATGGTACACGGACAATTCAAGAAATCGCAGAAACATTGAATATATATCCATATCAGTTTATTTATAATGCCCTCGCTTTGTTATATTCTAGAGGACTTTTACAAGAGGGGACGTCTTCGCACTATCTAGAAGAGACTCCATATTACAAGTTTATTGAGCGCCATATTGATGTTACAAGGGTGAATGTGCACCCGATAGAAGCGATTGAAAGGCTACATGCCTATTCCGTGTTTATTCATGGAGAACCAGATGATGTCGAGTATTTATCAAATGGGCTGAGGCAATATGATATCTGTATTGTTGATCATTTAACCCCTTTTACTGAAGACAACAAATTATTTGCAATAGCGATTTGTGAGAGTATAAACAATTTAGAAGAAATTAAACCATTTGCTTGGAAATGCTATGAATACAACATCCCATGGATCCTTATTACCTTTAGCCATAACAAAATATATATTGGTCCCTACTTTGAACGCAATGAAACACTTTGCTTTGAATGCTATTTAAAACAAATCAACAGCATTGATGAAATTCCAATTGGAACAAATACCGAAATGACCGATACACTTCTCAGAAGAATAGGATTAGACTATGCAGGCATAGAGGTTGTTCATTTGTTATCAAGAATTGCTTCCAGTCACCTCATTCACAATTTGAAGAAAGTTAATCTAGAAACATTTGAATATGCACCGATCAATGTTTCGAGGATACTTTTTTGCGAACAGTGTGATCCAATAAAGGGAATGAAACCAACAATCAATCTGGTTAGTCAGTATGAGGGTTATGTCGCGTTCCCATCTAGGCATCTGATTAATCCGAAGGATCACCAGAACCACTACAAACAGGGCAACATAGCACTGACTAAGCCTTCTCTTGTATACCCAAGCTGCCCACATATAAATTTGCCACATGGAGATAGTTTGCCAGAGTTGAACTACAATCCGAGGGACTTTAGCGATTTGCAGCTTTTAACAAAACTTATGTTATTGACGGCGGGACTAAAGAAAAATATAGGGAATAATGATCCACGAGTGTACCGCTGGGCGCCCACAGGTGGCAACCTTGGTTCGGTAGGTGTTTACTTTGTGAATAAAGGTATCAAAGAGTTGCAAAAAGGGATATATTTCTATGAAACTTCCACACATACTTTAGCACAGCTGAATGATAGTTTAGAAGAACAGTTTCTACAAAAAATAACAATTGATTCAAGACTTTCTGGGTTGAATTTATTGGGATATTTAATTTTTTCCGGTTCTTATGATCGAGTGTACAAAAAATATAAAGAGTTTGCCTATAAAATTGTACATTTAGATGCAGGGGTTGCTTATGCACAGTCGCAAGTGGTTGCACAATTGCTAGGACTAGAACTTCAACTATGCGAGTCCTGGAATAATGAAGAAATAGAACATTTATTGCGATTGGATCACTTGAATGAACCGGTGACTTTGATTGCGACATTGCATAAGCGGGGTGAGAGAAATGATTAAGGTAATCCAAAGAAATGAAATTGTAAAGAAATTGTTAGAGGATGGTAAGGAGTTTAAAAAACATATCGTTACTGAAAGCCCTTTGTTAAAAAGATGTGATATCCGATTATTGAATAGAGATAAAAGTATGGAACAAGTATTTTTTGAAAGGACATCGTACCGATTTTTTGATCCGAATAGTAAGGTCGATATAGGAGATTTGAAGACGATCCTACTAAAAAATCACCAATATTATATCCACAATTGGGATGATGACGGATTGGTACAACAGTATGTTATATGTGAGCGAGTCAATCATGCGTCAATCAATGCGAGAACGATTTACAGATACTGTCCTAATACTAACGATCTTTCTGCTGAAGGGTATTTACCAGAAAATGTATCAAAAGAAATGTTTTTTCTACAACAAGAGTTTGCAGATGCACCAGTGGTTTTATTATTTGTTGGGGAATTAGCTAAGGCTGTTGAAAAAATAGGGACAGCTGGATACAAAAATTTGTTAATACGTTCAGGTGCTGTTGCCCATTACTCATGGTTACAATCTATATCTTTGGGTTATCAAGGAACAGTATTTGCAGGAGTTCTCCCTAAAATGTTTAGAAAATTTTGTACAGTAGATGGATATCGCAAGTGCCAAATGTTTGCTTATGCGTTTGGAAATTGATTCTCTCTTATTATTATTTGAAAGACGTTAATGAAATTTAGAAAATACCTGATCAATCAGGAGAAAGTAAATGAGATATATGGAAGGAGGTGAGAATATGCAAGATATAATGTTAGAGCTCTATGCTGAAGAATTGCCAGATATCACACAATACACTGCAGCTGGTACGTCTACTTTAAGCACCGAAAGCTCAGTATTGAGCGCTTCTTGCCCAACTTCGACGGCTAGCACATATACTTCTATGAGTTCTGTTAGTTGGTAAGAGAAATGTGAAAAAAGTCCTGCGGTAATATGTCAAGGTGAAAAATCATCGAAATTGGAAATTCATTTGTCCGATGACCCGAAAAAAGGCAATACTAAAGAAGCCCAGTCTTGTCTTATGTCATTAACTGGGTTTTGATACAAAATCAGTTAGATCGATACCCCTATCGATCTTCCCCCTTTCTTGGCGTGTAGATTTGACCGTTGCGTAGCAGCGCACCGATCACACGCACGAGTTTTCTAGCGGTAAGGACGAGGGCTCGTTTATGTTGATGCTTTGGCACTTCCTCGTACTTCTTCCGATAGTACGCGCGAAACGTCGCATCATGCCGTTGTACCGAGTTGGCAGCCTCCACTAGGTAGTAACGGAGATAGCGATTGCCGGAACGAATGAGGGACGTGTCCTCGGCTTGAAAGCGACCAGACTGGTGTTTCGATCAAGTCAAACCAGCATACTTCGCTAAAGCGGCTTGGTTACCAAAGCGTTCGATTTGTCCAATTTCGGCTAGGATACCGGCAGCGTAAACAGGTCCGATGCCAGGAATCGTTTGTAGCGTATTCGGGATGCCTTCCAAATGGCGAGTAATCGCTTTGTCCAGCTCTTTGATTTGCGCTTGAAGGCTACGAATGGATTGAATCGATAGCCCTAAAAGCAAATCGATGGAGTCCTCGACGCATTTGGAAAGACGATACGATGAACGAGCCGCCTTTTGAATGGACTTGGCGATGCATTCCGGATCGGCAAAGCGATTGCGTCCTTTTTGGCGCAAGAAGTCGGCAAGCTGCTGCACGTCCATCTGAGAGATGTCGTCTAAGCTAAACGACTCGAGAAGAAGCTCTAAGATGGCATGTCCGAACACGGAGCTGTCCACCTCTTGAGTAAACGAGCTGCACTTGTAAAACAAGTGCTGGAGGAAGTATTGCTTCTCTCGAGTGAGCTGATGGACGAGATGATAGCGCATGCGTGTGAGTCGCTGAAGCGCAATAAACTGTTCGTGCATGACAGCGGTGACTTTCAAGCGGCCGAAGCGAAGGCGATCAGCGATGATCCACGCATCGATGCCGTCCGTTTTATCCAAGTCGGTGTAAGCTTCTTTAAACTTGCGAATGAGCTTGGGATTGATGGTAAACACCTTGACATGCCAAGACTTTAGCTCCTCCTGTTGATGGAAAAACATCGCTGGATGCCAGCTGTAAACCGAAGTGGCTTCCATCCCGATGAGAATTTCGGATGGTTGGCGTTTGTTGGCCCACAGGAGGATTTGATCGCGAAGGAAGGTCGCGCCTAGAAGATGGTTGTCCACCTTGAACTGGGCGCAAGTGTTTCCTTCTTGATCCATGATACAGGTGTATAAGTCCGTTGAGCTCACGTCAATCCCGATGTAGAGTTTCATGAGATCACCTCCAATCGTTGTAGGATCGTGGGGTTGGGACTCTTCGGGATGCCCTCGGATCGCGCCTGTTGACCAGTCACCCTCGCGTATGAGAACTCACGTTGGGCCATGGGCTGCTTGGAAGCTGTTCCTTCCAGCATGGGAAACCAACGTCGAGCCTCGGGGTTAGACGTCCGAACAGGAGCCGGGGAGACAGACTTCACGAGTAGTCAAGGCTACAGGAGGAAGAAGAGTGTCCCCGATGATCCTCAAGATCATTATCTAGGAACATCGCGAAAAGTCCAACCCCGATGTTTGTGAAATATGTTTGCGACCCACGGGGGAGGGGCGCCCCTCCCCCGTGGGCAAGTCACCCAAGAATATGCGATTGTCAAGGAGCATATCGAACTGGAAATTCGATTTAAAAATCTTTCTAAACATACTATACGAGGAGGGAGCGGTATGAAGCAGAGTAACAATGTTTCATTTGTAGAACTCGAATTATTTGCAGAAGAATTACCTGAGCAGCATAACTTTATGGCATCTTGCTGCTGGGGTTCCATTGCATGCTTTACCTCTGCATCTACATTTGGCTCTTGTGCGGCAACAGCATCTTGTTCTTCAACTGCATCTTGCGGTTGTTAAAAAGATTTGTGAGGTGACGAATTTATGCATGAAAATTTAGATCATTTAGAGTTGTATGCGGAGGAAATGCCAGAACAGCTTAATTTTACAGCAGCTGCTGCAACAGTGGCATCGTTCTTCTGTGGGGCTTCGATTGCATGCGCAGGGAGTTGCGGCTCATCTTTTAGTTCCACTAGCACACTTTCTACTGCGGGATAATAAGTAATCGCTGGTTACTGCCAATCAAGACTGAGGAATTGAGTACTACAATTCCTTTGGTCTTGATTAAATATTTCATTTATGTTTTGTGATTATCAAATTCCGTATGGGGGGAATCGGTGATATATGGATGTTTCACCTAAGATTAAAGAACTGAATAGCAATTTCTCATTATCTAACCAGCTTTTTCTTTCCAAAAATGTAAGAATGTTTGAAGTGGATAATGAGACGCTGCTTTTTCATGAACAAACGAGCAAGTACTACAAAATAGGAAAAGTTGCGAAAGAACTCATATCACAACTGCAAATGCAACAATTTACTGGAGATCAATTGATTATGGAGATCAGCAATCGATTCGATGTCGAAATGGATGAAATTGCAGATAGTGTGAATATTTTTATAAAACAAATGATCAAAGAGGGGATCATTTATACAAGCGAAAAAAGCTTTGACATAAGCAAATCAGTTCAATCTAGAAGATCAAGCAAAGTATTGATTAAACTAATCAAAGTGAATAATTTTGATCAATATCTTTTCAAGCTGTCATTAATAATACCGACAATGGGTGTAAAAGCTACTATTGTTTTTGTTATTTTAATGTGCCTAATATCTATCGTTTCAATTATTACCGTACTTAGATCGAGTTACGTTGCCCCAATAAGTGGCATCGAACTTTTGTATCTGATCCCATGGATTAACTTACACTTGATAGGACACGAGTTTAGCCATGCTCTGGTTGCTAAAAAATTAGGAGGAAACGTAAGAGAAATTGGCTTTGGATTATTGTATTTCGTCATTCCGGTGGCTTATGTCGATTTAACAGATACTTACCAGCTAAAGAGCAAGAAGAGGGCCTTCATTGCCATTACTGGTCCTATTTATGACCTAACTATGGGATTTATTTCTTCGCTGTTCGTACTTTATTCGAATGGATTCGCCAATACAATTGCAGTCCATCTTTTATTTATTCAGTTCATGATCTTTTGTTTTAACTGTAATTTATTGCTACCAAGTGATTTGTACAAGGCATTAGCAAATTGGTTTAAAGTGACGAATTTAAGAAATCATAGTTTTGAATATTTGAAATTTACCATGATGAATAAAGAAAAGCCTGCATATTTGAAGGGAATATCGGGTATCAAGGAAAACTTTTATTTGTTATATGCCATTCTTTCATTGTTTTATATTACGAGTTTGATATTTATTTTCATTTTCTACTATTTCAAGATCTTTTTTGACTAGAATAGGAGGAAAATATGAGCGGAATTCCTACTGTTTCTAACTTTTTACTTGCAAGGTTGGCTGTTAACTCTACTGAAATTCTGGATCATATGATCTGTCACCAAACTGGAAATGTCATTCGGGAGTTTTTACGGGTGGAGAATGAGTTGCTACAATTGAAGCAACCCATGATTGATTTATTGTATAACGTCGTTCCATCTCTTGAAGATCAAAAAAAACTGATCCGATTCGCTATAAAATTGAAACGAGATATTTTTAATGATAGAAATGATCGGTTGCAAAAAATAAAAGAGTACGATTATTTACTGCTATCAAAGTATTTGAATGAAGAAGAAAATACCATATTGAATACATGGCTGCGTTTATATAAAGAAAGAAAAGAATTGGCTGATAAACTGCGACAAATATTTAACGATGAGAAGAAAACAATCACCAATTGTCTAATAGAATATTTAAAAAGCGAGGAATCTAGGGAATTTCAAAAAGGATTGGCGTTAGCAAGCCCTGATTTACTTAAAATTCTACCATCAGCGCTGAACGATCTTGCTGATTTTGGATCTAATTTATCGAAATCTATTTATATGTACCTGCAAAGAAGTACTATTAAAATAAGTCCATTTAGTACGTTAACACAGATAAGCACAGCAAACTTTGAGCCGTTAGAAACAGCGAATGGGCTAGACAGTGAATTCGATGCAAGATACTTGATACGTATGAATAGAGCAATTGTCACTACATTGATTGAAGAAATGTCTAAACATGAAATTCTCAGCAAATATTTCAAATTTCGGCTTGCAACAAGTGCTGATGCAGGAGGAAAAAAAGCAAGAATAACGGGCAAGTATATGTATACCAATAACTTTTTTTGGAAGACGGAAGAGACTAAGATTTTATTGAGCAGTCCAATTCTCTCAGTATTGGATCAATTTGATGAAGGAACTGAATATACACTTGAACAAATTTTGAGTCCATTAGGACCGAATAAAGAATATGCTAAATATTTGATATTTTCAATGAAATTAATTAAGCCCGTTGTTCCATTCGATATTTATGAAGAGGAGCCATTAAAAAAAATAGCAGACTTAATTATTTCAAGTGGAAACGGTGATGAATTGGTACATCAGGTTTCAAAACATTTATGTCATGCAAACAGTTTATTTAAAGAGTTGAAAACAGATTGTACAGGATTACAAAGGGTTAAAAAACTCGACGAACTGAGCATGGAACTGAAGAGCGTGTTTTGTTTGTTGAAACGTAACCCTCCACAATGGATGGAAAATGCTAACCTCGTCTATGAAGATGTTCGGTCACAAATTGAAGTTCCGTATCTTGGACAACAAGTATATGGAGATGTGCACAAGATTATTGAAATGATCCAACCATATTTTCACTTTTCCTCATTATATAGTGAATTGGTTGATTATTTTAAAAATACTTATGGTTCAGGAAAAACAACAATGCTGGTGGACTTCTTAGCTACCCTCACTTCAAACGAGCAATTATTATACCGCATGTTTGAAAGAGCGATTTCAAGAGACTTTCAAAAGCAAAAAAATAAGATAGTAAAGGGGCCGAATGTTGCACCGCCCACGGCTTGTATTTATTTTCAGTTGAGCGCGAATAGCCAAGAGGATCTGTTAAATGGTAATTATTTGATTGTAGTTAACAAAATATCTACTGGACTTGGTAACGTATTTTCACGATTCAATCCTTTGTTTAAAAAACATCCGTACAGCAATTATTTAAAAGAATGGATTGAAGGATTATTTCCTTTATCTGAACCTATAGAATTACCAATGGGAGGGGATTGGTCGAATTTACAAGAATGTTTTGGTGTGCTTACTCGAAATATAGATTGGTTTGGGGAATGTAAATATGGATTTTCCCACTATCAAATTAAAAATATTTCCATCTCCCATTGCCAAGCTACTGATTCGTTGGTACTTAGGGCACAGGATGGAAATACAATTTCCCCAGTATATTTGGGTACTGTGCCCCAATATCTGATTCAAGGACCCGGCAAAATATTGTTGACATTAATTAATCCTTGGATGATAGACACTCCTTATGGAATCAATCCGCGCCCGTGGGAAAAAGTTAACAGAGTTAATGAAATTCAATATATTCCTAGACAACAGCAGGGTCGAATTGTATTAAAAAGAGCACAATGGATAATTCCAATAAAGTTATTACCTCCATTTGGAAAATATGATGGCGATGTGGAGATCATGTTAAAATTGCAACGTTTCATAGATAAATACCAAATTCCAACGGAAGTGTTCCTAACACAGGCCGAAGGAACTGTTTCAAAGAATCCTTTGAAACCGATATGGATTCATTTTCATAACCCATATTCGATTGAAGTTTTAAAAAGACATGTTACTCAAGATATCGAATATATTGTACTCACGGAAGCTTTGCCTAATCACCGTACATGCTGGATGAAAAATAAAAGCGGAAAACCGATTATTTCGGAGTTCATGTGCCTTGGGAAATTAACGGACCACACATAAAAGGATATTAAAGATAAAGAGGTGTCATCGAAAGTGAACCAAGAGTGGGTTTACTACAATATATATCCCTCGAACTCTAGTTTAATGGATTTTGTTGTTGAAGACATCGTGAGGAATGCATACTTGGAAGTTGGAAAAATTACAGAAATATCGAAATGGTTTTTTATCAGATATCAAGATCATTCAGGGACGCATGTCCGTCTGAGATTTTTGGTATCTGTTCAATCAGTGAACGAAGTGATTGAGATTCTCGAAAAATTGTTTGAGGAAAAGCTGTCTAAAATTTCTCGCATTACCCAATATGAACCCAAACGTCTGGTCCCTATTAAATCAAGCCAACATTTTAACAATGGACAGGAAAGCAGATTTGAACTGGCTTTATATGAACCTGAAATAGATAAATATGGAGGAGAAACGGGATTATCTATATCAGAAGAGCTATTTCAATATTCTAGCGAAATCTGCCTAGATGTTACTCCGGGTATCATTGACGGAACTCTCGATCGCTTTATCATTGGACTCAAATATATGAATGAATCGCTACAAGCTAATTTTGAACACACAGATGCTATACTGGATTTTCTTGAAAAATATATTGCTTATTGGTCTGGAGAACATTATTCGTCCATCGGTACTATTTATAAAAAAAATTTTATTCAGTCAGCTAAAAAGCGGGTAGCACTAACTAAAAACATTATCGAACAAGGTTATCATCGTATGAATTTCAAAAATTATGCAAACTCATTAAAAAGTGTGATAGATAGAATAAGTGCTGTAAATGGGGAAAAGAAGACTAGTGATCTACTGTTCCATTACATGCATATGATGAATAACAGATTAGGTATTTGGCCTATAGAGGAAGCCTATTTAGCGGCATTATTGAAGGTTGTTTACATGAATCAGCCCATACAAGGTGCAGCAAATTAGGGGGGATTAAAAGATGATTTTTGTGGATAATTTGTCGAAATCTTATAACAATTTAAAGGTGATTGACGATCTTTCACTTAATGTTCAGGAAGGGGAAATATTCGGTATTCTAGGCAGGAATGGAGCCGGAAAGACTACCTTCATTGAATGTCTGGTTGGTTTAAGAAAAAAAGACAAGGGAACTGTCAAAATCATGGGTGTATCAATAGACGAGAATCAAGAGCAAATCAAGTACATCATTGGAGTCCAACCGCAAGAGGCATCCCTTTTCCAGAGGCAAACCGTTTTAGAGACCTTAAAGTTATTTTCGAGTTTTTACAGCAAATCAATTGATATCAATAATTTAATGGGAGAGTTGAATTTAAAAGATTTGGAGAAAAAAATGGTTAAAAGTTTATCTAAGGGGCAAAAACAAAGACTTTTAATTGCGATTGCGATGATAGGTGACCCGAGAATTTTAATATTGGACGAACCCACTAGTGGTTTGGACCCCCAAGTGAGGATCATGCTGTGGGAATTTTTGAAAAAGCTTAAAAAACAGGGGAAAACGATTTTGCTGTCAACCCATTACATGGAGGAAGCGGAAGAACTATGCGATAAAGTAGCGATCTTACATAACGGCAAATTTGTTGCGGTTGGAACACCTAAAGAGCTGATTGAAAAATATACTGTAGAAGGCAAAAAAAGAAATCTTGAATCTGCTTTTATTCATTTAACAGGAAAAGATTTACGAGGAGGATTTGATTAATATGCAAATTAAATTAAATAAGGGTAAAAAAACAATAATTTTACTTATTAAGACAGGATTTAATGAAATTATAAGGGATCCTAAAATTTTTTTCTTTATAATGATATTTCCAGTAATGTTTTTGGGGATTTTTGCTGGGATAAGTTCGGTAATACACAAATCAAAACAGATGAATATCTCAATGTTGGAGTTCATGTTTCCGGGAATCTTAATATTTGCTTTGTTATCAACCGGTTTATTTGGTACGACTCTCCCGCTCGTAGAAATGAGAAAAAACGGTATAATGCGGTTATTAACTTTGACACCGTTAACTACGGGTCAATTTGTGATTTCTCAAATCATTGTTAGATTGATTTTATCCGTTGTACAAATTACTTTGTTTTTAATTCTAGGAATGCTACTTAAAATTGTTACTATTTCCGATTTAATTCCTCTGCTACTCGTATCTTTGATAGGCATGATAATGATTTTGAGTCTCGGGTTCCTATTCGGAGGATTTATGAGCTCTGTGGAGATTGCAGGTGGGATTCTTGGTGCAATTTCAGCACCGATATTAATGTTAAGCGGTGTTATGATGCCGTTCTATATTATGCCAGATATCGTCGAGGATTTAGCCATTTTTATTCCATTCACCTATATGGGAGATGCTTTGAGACAAATATTGTTTGAACATTTGGAAGGGAAATTCAGCATTTACACCGATTTAGCAGCAATTCTTGGATTCGCAGTATTGTTTTTTGTAATGACGAAACTATCGTTCAAATGGAGTAATGAGAAAATATAATAAAGGTGACCGGTATGACAAAATCCCGTGAAATACTTGTGACAATTGGTTTTGTGGTGATGTGCATTGTTTTTACGTTCCTGTCGTCCATGATGATCTCCAGTATTGCCATCATAATCAAGCTCGAGAGTATCGGAAATTTTTTGTCGCGTATAGGACAACTGTTGGGTATTTTATCCTTTTTCATTGTATGGTATAAAAAGATAACGATATTTGAAACGTTTGATCTTCCACTGTATGCCCCTAAAATGATACGTCATCTTTGGTTGGCCTTATCAGGGGCTATATTGGGCTTGCTATCACTATCCGTCATTTTTCTAATCTATATTGGAAATAATGCAGAATACCAATTTAACGACAACGGCGTGATTCATTGGTTCGCGATTAGTTTGATACCAGCTATCATCGTTCATTTTTGTGTTGGTGTATCTGAAGAACTGCTATTTCGCGGATATATATTGTCCAAGGTGGAACAAATAACGACTTTTACAGTGGCAAATGCGGTCCAATCCATCCTGTTTTCACTAACCCATTGGTTTAATTTTGGATTTAATTGGAAAGCGTTCGTTGGATTGGTCTTATTTGGTTGGTTGATGGCCTATTTAAGAATTTTAAGTCGCAGTTTATGGTTGCCTGTTGGATTTCATGCATTATGGAATATTTCTCAAGGTTCGATATTCGGGTTTGCCGTTAGTGGCGCCGTCGAGAAAAATTCTCTCATCCGAGTTCATATCGGTGGATCCGAATGGTGGAGCGGGGGTGCATTTGGTCCTGAAGCGGGAATCGTATCGATGATCTGGCTATTCTTACTCATTTTAATCTTTGGATTTGTGTTATGGATTCAAAGCAATAAAGCGAGTGTTGTATCTTCCGGAAAAAGCATGAAAGGCGAAAGAGTGGAGGGAGTTTAGGGACGTGAAAGCAGAGAAAAAATGCAGGAATTGTGGTAGCAGTTCAGTTTCGGAAGGTATGGTGGGAAGCGGGCACGCCAATGTAAAAAATATAAACAAAAACTTAAGCATCGGGTCAAAATTATTCGTTACGTTTTGTATCAATTGCGGGGAAGTTCAATCGATGCGAGTAGAAAACCCAAAAAAAGCGCTCTGATTGCTTTATATTCATTAATGGGGAGGTATCCGAATGGATCGATATCAGAAAACTGCAATAGGACTAATGTTGTTTGTGCCTTTGATTTTCTTGATCGTTTCTTTATTGATGGACAGATGGGGTTTTTTCCTTTGGAGTTTGGCACCGAGCTTTATCGTGGGTATGACAGGATTTTTCGTAGCAAAAACTGGAACTAAGTAACTGTAGTTGAGCACTTTCCGTAACAATAATTACCATATAAAAGAGGGGCAAACAAGGTACCCCTTATGCCACGTGGAGCTGTTTTTTCACAGCATCAATGGGAATATTTTGTTTCGCTGCGCTGTAAATGAACTCCACGAGGCAATGTCCTTTTCTCTTGCGTAGGAGATCGAGTCCATCCGAAAAATTGCTGTTAGACTGGAACATGCTGTACACGTAAGCAATCTGCACCAAGATCCAATACCGTTTGACCGCCCGAATGTGACGAACACGGTACCCATCGAGCTTCAGCTGGTCTTTTGCCTACCGGAAAAAGCATTCGATCGACCAACGCTCGGCATAGTAGCGCAAGATTTCTTCGTCGCTTAGCTTTCGATCGGTGCTCAAGACGCAATGAAGATGTTCTGGTGTCATCGGTTGATCGGCTTTCCAAGCGAGTAGCACCACGGCATTTATTGTTTAATTATACGGATCAAAAGTCTTTAAGGGTGATGCTATATGTGCCGGGAGTTTTGCTGTATTCCTTTCCTTATGTAGAAGTGACATGGTTCCAATTAATACCCTAATTTGAAGTGGATCTGAATTAGTGAAGATGTGCAAAGCAAAAATGATGTGGGCTATTATTTTACCTGTGGCACTATATACATGCAACTGGGGAGTTTAACTTATTTTTTCGACTGTCGGAGGCAAGCCAAAGGCTTGCCTGCGTCACGCATTCGCGTGACAGAGAACCGAACAACGAGCCGCCTCCCAGACAAATTCATTTGTCTGGGAGCGGTGTTGTTCGGTCGCCCGACAGTCGAAAAATGTTAACACTTCAATGTGCATTTATATAGATAAAAACGGGGCGGGTATAAAATGTTATGCGGAAACAATTGTCGTATACGGCGGAATGTTTTATTCAGTGATCGGAAAGATGAATACGGCGATTTTTTTAAGATATGCATTTACCAGACTTGTCGCAATTTTCGACAAGTCTTTTTATTTGTCAGGAAGGAATTTTTTTGATTTTGTCGAATATTCCCTATTTGTAAATATTTGTGTAAGGTGCGATAGGATGAGTGAAAAAGAAAAAATAGCGAAGCAAATGAAGGAAATCGTGGAACAATTGATGTCGGAACCGCAACTGAAAGCGCACATGTTGATGGCAATCGAGCAACATGTGAAAGAGAGCGATTTGTTGTTTGGACGGTTGGCTTATTTGCATTATGACTTGTTTTCGACACAAGGAGATCACTCAACATATATCGCAGCGGCTATTGAATTGATCGTGCTTGCTGGCGATTTACTTGATGATTTAGTCGATCAAGATCGTTTAGAGGATACAGCTATTCCTCTTCATATTGCTATCGGGTTCTTGCTGCTTGGTCAGCAAACGATTGCAAATGTACCGATTCTTGGTAATAAAAAATTAAAGGCACTGTCACATCTTACGTCTTGCTTGCTTCAAAGTGTGCAAGGACAACAGACCGATGTAGCGTGTGACGTACAAACAGAAGCAGATTATTTAAAAATGGTGGAGAAAAAATCAGGATCTCTTGTTGCGATGGCTTGTGTCATCGGCGCTTTATTAGCAGGAAAAGAGAACATCGCAACGATTGAAACATATGCTCGCTATATCGGCATTGCGGCACAAATCGACAATGATTTTGATGCGCTATACAACTGGGATAAAAAAGCTGATATTCAAGCAAAGAAAAAGTCGCTTCCGATTTTATATATGCTAGAAAGCAAGAACGATAACTTATGGAAGCAGTATGTCAACAACGATATAGACTACGATAGGATGTATGTCCAAAAAGAAAAAGCGCTTCAGCAAATGGAACAGGAAGGAGCGATTTATTACGCAAAAGTGATGAGCCAAATTTACAAGGAAAAAGCGTTGCAAGAAATCGAAAAACTAGATGTAGATGATGCGTATAAATCTGCGCTGAAAACATTGGTTTGAGAATGTTGGAGGGAGATTGTGATGCAACAAATCATTCGCTTTTTAGTCGAACATCCGGAAGTCATCAAAAAATTACAAAATGGTACAGTGAGCTTAATTGGTTTAAGTGAGTTAGAGGTAAAAGCGGTGATAAAGGCGTTTAGCGAATCGACTAGATCACTTGGATATTGGATGTAGATCACGATGAATCGAACAGTTATTGCCATGATTGTTGCTTCGATTTTAGCGCTATATTTAACCATTTTAAATGTGAAGCATCCATTGATCGGCATAGGTGTAGTAGAAAACAAGAATGGTGATATTATTGTTAACGACCTTTACGAGTTTGGCTGGGCAAAAAAACATGGGATTCATATTCATGATCAAGTGTTAAAAGTAGATGGAAAGTTTCCGCTCTCCCATTTTACAGTTCAGAAATACAAAACGATTGAACAAGCAAAAGCAGTCACTATTCAAAGAGGGAATCAAATCCAAACCTTGGCGATTGACTATCAAGCGCATGGAACGGAACAGTGGTTGTATTATATTATTTTGCCGACGTGTTTTTTTCTATTCGCTGTTCGTTTAAGCATATTTTTGCTTCGTTTGCGGCCAGATAATAACTCGGCGACCGTGCTGATTTACTTGTTGTTATCGGCAGGGCTTTGTTATATCAGTGCCAGCTTATCGGCGAAGCAGTCGCTTTTTGGAAGGCAAATATTCAGCGGTGTATTTTTCATGCTGCCCCCGCTCTTTTTGCATTTTGTTTACAACTATTTTGAAAACGAAAAGAAAGTATGGTTTGCGAAAAAAATCGTCTTTTCTCTTTATGGTTTTAACTTTGTGATGTTCGTTGCCTCACTCATATCTTTATCGTTTCGTTCGATAAGTGAAGCGGAAGTGCTATTGGCTACATTTTTTATCAACATGGTCATCATTCTGGCTTTGTTAGGAAAAGGATTAGTTTATCTTAAAAAAGATGAACAGCAAAATACGGTCAAAGGTTTGCTTTTAGCCATTGGGCTATCTGCCGCACCATTTGTTTTATTTTATAGTCTCCCGGTTCTCATCATTGGAAAATGGGTGCTGCCAGCGGAATTAACGGTTAGTTTTCTTTTCGCCTTACCAATCGTTTTCTTTTATTTAATGGCAACAGATCAACTGTTTCAACTGCAATTTTCGATCGAACGGTTGAAATATTTTGGACTGTTTGCATTACTTCTATCTTTCTTTATGATGATTGTGTACAATCAATGGATCCATCGCTCTAGCAAATGGGCTGAACTTGTTGTTTTATTTTCTGTCGTTTACATCATCGTTCTTGCTACTTTTTACATAAAAGAATGGTTAGACCGCAAGTGGCGGGCAAAACTACGGATGCAAAAATATTTTTATCAAGAGAGCTTATATCGTATAAGTGAACAGCTTAAAAAACAGCGTACAGTAGAGGGAGCCATGTATTGTTTGGAAAAGGAATTGCACGAAATTTTGGACGTAGAAAAAATAGAGGTGATGCAGTCCATAAACGAACCGCTTTCTTTCGAGTACAATCAAGCACATTGGGCGAATATCGTCAAAAAAATAAATGGTGCCCCACTTTCGATCGGTCGCGTAATGGAACATCGCTCCTTATTTGTCTTGTTTATCGGCTCATTTCGTCAAACAACTTTATGGCTAGTAGGGAAAAAGAAACAACCTATTTATTTCCATACCGAGCAAAAAGACTGGCTATCTGCCATTGTTTATTATACGAGCATGACGATGGAAAACATGTTAAAAGTGGAGGATCTATTGAAAGAGTTAGATCGATTAAAAGAGAAAGAACATTCGATTTCGTTTACTCGATTGATGTTCCAATGGTCAGAAAGGGAAAGAAAAAAACTTGCAATCGATTTGCACGATATATTGCTTCAAGATTTAATTTTGTTAAGAAGAAAAGTGGAAAACTTGCTTGTTCAACCTCTGTACGTGGAAGATATACAAAAACAGCTAAACGATATCGACGAGGAGATCCTCAATGTCATTGATGTAACAAGAGAAATATGCCATGAATTAAGACCGCCGTTTTTGAGTCAGATGGGATTAAAACAAGCAATCACACAGCTTATTGACCGATTCCATTTACGTACGAATATAAAAGTGGAATGGAATGTTCACATACAAGTCAAATTAGGAGAAGAACAGGAACTAGCGATGTATCGGATCATACAAGAATTGTTAAACAACGCCGTAAAACATTCACAAGCGTCAACGATTCAACTCGTATTGGATACGCAAGATGAGGCTGTTCAACTCCGTTATGTTGACGATGGGATAGGAATAGAGATGGAAAAATTAAATCATCATAATGGTAATTTAGGATTATTTGGAATAAAAGAGCGTGTGCAAGGATTAGGTGGAACATGCAAAATCACGTCATCGCATGGATCTGGATTAGAGATAAGGATCACCATTCCATTATAAACGTATGGAAAGGAGAAAAGCATGGCTCGTATTTTAATTGTCGACGATCATCGTCTTGTTTGCGAAGGAACAAAACGTATGCTCGAGTGTGAACAAGATTTTCAAGTAGATTTTGTTACATCAGCCAAAGAAGCAGAACAAATGATCGAGCAACGTACGTATGATGTATTTTTACTTGACTGGTGTATGTCGGATGTGAGCGGTATCGAATTGAGTAAACGAATTCTCCAAAAACAGCCAAATGCGAAAATTGTCATCTATACCGGATATGATATTGTTCCTTTTTTAAATTATTTCATTGAATCAGGCATTACAGGCTTTGTCAGTAAAACCGCATCAAGCGAGCAATTAGTGACAGCAATTCGCTGTGCACTAAGAGATGAGGCGGTCATTCCTGTGCATTTCCTGCGTCAGCTGCATCGTTGTGAAGGAAAGGAAAAGATGGAGGAAAACGAACAACCAGCTGTGCTGAGCCATCTCGAGCAAGAACTACTAATGGAAGTCGCTAACGGCTTATGTAATAAAGACATTGCCAAAAAACATCACACGAGCCAACGGACAGTGGAAAGACGCTTATCACGCATCTTCACGAAGTTGTACGTATCTTCTCGAATAGAAGCGGTGGAAAAAGCAAAGCAATTAGGGCTCATTCCAGAGCATCATATGTTGTGAACGCCTTCACCGGATCGGTGAGGGCATTTTCTTTTTGAAGTCCGCCATTTCGTGTCGGTATCCGACAAAAAAATGGCGGGGTTCGACACCATGTTGGCGGTGAAAAAGAAAGAAAGTAGAGGTATATTTGAGATAGGAAAGGACAGGAGGAGGTGAGGATTGGTGACTAAATTGAGGATGAAGTCCGAAATTTTGTGTAAAAAGAAACGGCGCAAAAATGTGTTTAATTTTCCTAAGGCCTAAATTCGCTGGGCCGAGAGCGAAATTTTACACAATAATCAGGACTTGACCAAATTGAGGCCTGAATCCGTGATAAAACATGTCCAAATTGCTGAGAAAACTTGATAAATCAATAAATATCACGTTTTTTGCTTTTCATTTAATTAAGAAGATCCGAAGACGGGCTAAAACCTTGTTTTAATAACATTTTCTGTCATTTTTGATGAGTACCTGTCATGGATTCAGGTGAGGTAAAGAAAGGGAGGAGGTGGTACATGTGGAAAAAACAAGGGAAGAAAATAAGGGACAACAGTGGCAACCAGTTACCAAGAGTGTCGTGAAAAAAGGTGCAGGTATCCCTCTTGTGAAGGCAGCAGGTTGTGCTGGTTGTTGGGCAGCGAAGTCTATCTCCCTGACTTCTGCCTGCTGGGAATGTGAAATTAGCCTTGTGGCATGCGCAATCTAATATAGAATTTTACCTAACATATTTATGAATTTGGAGGGGACTTTCCTTTGGTAAAAGAAAGTCCCCTCTCCTAATCAAAAGAAAGTGAGGCGACGTTCATGGTAATTGGAACACCAAAGAAAAAGGTAGCACCTCAATTTGGTATTCATTTGCAACCAAGTGGCGCCATTCTTTATGAAACAAACACGTTGAACTATTTTCGTTTGAGTGGTGTCGGAGCAGAACTGGCTATGTTGATGGCTCAGCTTCAGGATATGGAAAAGACAGCATACGTTTGGAGTCATATGAACGGTTTAGAAGAAGGAATGACGGTCGAGGAACTGCGAGACATGTTTGCCGATCATCCGTTAACAGCGCTTTGGGAAAAGGGTATCTTACCCTCTTCTATTAGGATTACTGGATCGTCTCAGGCGTATCTTCCTATTCGAAGTACCCTTCAATTTACAAATTCCTGCAACTTGAGCTGCCCATTTTGTTATGCAAGTTCTGGGCGTCCTTATGAAAAAGAATTGACGACCGAAGAGTGGATTCTTGTAATGGAAAAATTAGCTGCTAACGGAGTTTTTGACATTACGATCACCGGAGGGGAAGCAAGACTAGTAAAAGGGTTCCATCGCCTTCTCGCTACTGCTAGCTGTCTGTTTATAAACGTTCATCTCTTTAGTAACGGGCTTGGCTGGACGGGTGATGATATTGCTTTCGTCAAACAATTTAACAATGTACGTTGTCAAGTGAGTGTTGACGGATATGAGGAGACACACGACAAAATGCGAGGGAAAAAGGGAGCCTATAAAGAGACGATGTCTAATGCACGAAAGATTGCCGAGGCTGGTATTCCTCTCATTATCGCTATGACCGTCTCTCCAATTAACTATCTTGATGTGGAAAAAGTGGCAGAAGAGGCTTGCGCGGTTGGTGCACGTGTTTTCAGGGCTGGAATCACGTTGCCGGTTGGGCGTGCAGGAGACGGTATTTTTTTTCTATCGAAGGAACAACGCGAAAGAGTGAAAGAACAAATCGATCGGGCGATTAAAAAATGGGGAAATCGCATTGTGATTCCGGACTGGCGAGAAGAGGACTCCAACGAGCATCACAAAGGTGGTGAAGCTGATTTTTGTACACCTGGCTACCTAAACTGGTACGTGCGAGCAGATGGTATGGTTACACCTTGCCAGGTTGAGGAAGCCTCGATGGGCCATATTTTAAAAGACTCGATTTTGGAAATAGGAGCGGAAGAACGACTGTTGGAGGTTCGTGCAAAGTCTAAATCCTGTTACTGTATCCATAGAGTGGAACTGCCGGAACCGGATCAACCATTCCGTAAATTGTTTTAAGAAAAAGGTGATTTGGAGGAGAAAGAGAGGTGTAGGTATTTTGTGTGGCTTATTGCAGTTGTAGTTTCAATACTTAGTTTGTTTTTATTTCTGAAATTCAGAGATAGGGCGTACAAACAAGAGAATGATAAGTTGGTACTACCTAGTAAGCAAGTCGCTATTGAATGGGCGATTGTAGCCGTGAAAAGGTTGACAACAATCGATGTTTCTGACTGGGACACTTATGCCGCCTTTTGGCATGATCGTGAGACGATTAATCGCCTGCATCATTTAGGTATGCTCGATGAGGTACGGATACTGGTGCACCGTTGGGGTCTGTTAGAGTCTTGGAGAGTGCGTTTTGTCAAAAACGACACGACCATTTTGGTCGGTATTGCACCGAATGGGGAAATCATCCATTTGCAGGTTGAAGGACAATTGAGGAACGATGATGTGCATAAGTTTGAATCAAGCAACTTGCTAGCTGTACTTAATATCGATAACCCGCATGGTTTTTGGAGCGAGGCACGCCTAATTGGTGAGGGACAGGTGGAGGGGATTTCCGACAGGGAAAAAGAGCGGACGTTCTGGTATCTTATTCAATCACCGAAGGTTCGTTTACGCGTATCTGTTACGATATATCAGGGTATTGTCTGGCAAGTTCATATGGAGCCAGAGATTTTTGCTCCCACTCTCAGCCAAGTGGTGCAACGTGAGTTTTTGGATAAAGTGCTGAACCTTTCGGGTGTGCTGGGATCTTTTATTGCATCTGTGATCGGACTTCTGATTATCACCATAGAAGGTGGTAAATTGAATTGGAATTTTGGTGGAGTGTTGGCCGCAATCATCTTATTCGCTGTTGTACTTGTAACTAACGATGGATTTGAATTTTCTATGATTAACTCGTATGATGTGCGGGTCAATAAACGTGCTATTCGTATGCTAACGCTTGTAATGTCGCTGTTTCAAGCGATCGCAACGATGTGCGTGGTGTTAATCAGTACGTCGGTCGGCCTATTTTTGACAGAGCAGATCGGCATCTCCGCGTTTGAACATCCGGTCAATCAGATAATTGTTGGAGTAACAGCCGGTATTGCTTGTCTTGGTGGAATGACATGGCTCAATGCTATGTTGCAATCGACAGGAAAAGTTCGTATTGCGCCAGAGTTGTCTGACTATACGATGTTTGTTTCAGGATACAACTGGAAAGGCGCCCTAAGCATGAGCTTGCAAAGTTCGATCGGAGAAGAAGCGATCTATCGGTTAATGGGAATTCCTGTTATAGTGTGGTTGACCCATAAGCCTTGGTTAGCTGTGTTAGTTACGTCATTGCTTTGGGCTATTATTCATACAGGGACTGGTACGCATCCACGCATCATCCGGTGGAGCGAGATCGTTGCATTGGGGTTCGTCATGGGAGAGTTGTATCTACAGTATGGCTTTATTGCTGCATTGGTTGCACATTTCATTCACAATTTCATTTTGATGTTGGCACCGATTGCTCTAACCAAATCGAAGATGAATCGTAAAGCTTTGCCAATCAACAACGCAGTGACTAAAGGATAGGTGAGAAGAATGAATAATATTCTGATTGTTAAGAATATAACTAAACGATACCGCAATGGTTCAGGAATTCATAATGTTCATTTTGCCGTGAATCAAGGAGAAATTGTGGGGCTACTAGGAGCGAATGGAGCAGGAAAAACGACTGCTATTCGCTGTTGTCTTGGTCTGTTAGGTCCGGATACGGGCAGCGTGACAGTTGGTGAATTACCAGCTGGGTCACCCGAAGCTTTGAAATCCATTGCCTTTATTCCCGATAATCCGAATCTGTATCCGCTCTTGACAGTCCAAGAACACCTCTATTTCCGAGCAAAGGCATTTGATCTCAAAGGAGATATTAAGACGCTTGTAGAAACGGCTTTGCAAGAAGTAGGGCTTTTTGAATTTGCAACTCGTATGGGTGGCGAGTTGTCTCGTGGGCAGCGTCAACGGGTAATTTTGGCAGGAGCGGTTTTACAAAATGCCTCTCTTTATGTTTTGGATGAACCAACAGCTGGCCTAGATCCTGTCTCAATCCAATGGCTAATCGATTGGCTGAAAGTCAAAGCTCAACAGGGGGCGGGTGTGCTGGTTTCTACGCATAACCTTGATTTTCTCTGCAAAGTCGCAACGCGTGTTGTCGTACTCTCTCAGGGGCAAGTGATTAGAGAAGATATGGTTCCGACAGAGGAAGAGAAATTTCAACACTGGCAAGAGCAGATTGTTAATCTGCTTAAGGGGGAGAGAAAGGATGATTAGGATCCTACACCTTTTGGCGCTTAACAGTATCCGTCAACTTCGCACCGGGATGGGAGTCCGTGGAATGCTGGTGGTTTCAAGTGTTTTTTTTGCTCTTTCGTTTGCCGCTCAATACTTGGTTTTGTCCCATTTGAATGATATGCAATCAAGTGCCACTACCATTGGATGGGGTCTTATTGGAATGCTTTTGTTTTTTTCATTGATAGGGTCTACTTCCACTCAATTGCCAAGTAAAATGGAGGATGTATTTTGGATATATACAACCCCTTATTCAGTTCGAAAGGTTGCTCTTGCCGTTGCCGTCTGGAGAGGATTGCTTCGATTTGGTATTTGGCTGTTGTCAGCTCTGATGGCAAATTTGGCAAATCTATTGTTGAAGGGCATTTCAAATTTCGATTTTCTTAGTGTGCTGTACGGTTTACCCGTTCTTTTTGCCCTTTCCTTGTGGCAGGTAGGAGCTTCCTGCACCCGTGGACATAAACTCCTTTCTAAATTGCTCTTTTGGTTTTCGTTGATTGGTGGTTTGCTTATCCTAAGTTTGGTCGTGATGCTGTTAAAGGACGGAAAAATTGTTCATGGTTTGTTAACTGGCTCATTGTTCGTACTTGCCCAAGGTATGGGAGGAGTTATGATTGGATTGACTAATTCTTTGGGATTTTTGGAGATTGGTCTTATCATCCTGGTTGGGTTGATTTTTTTGTTCGTTCCCTCGCAGAGCAAAATTAAAGAGAATGCTGTGATGGACGCCATTTATTGGGCAGACATAGCAAGCTGGAACAACATGCCGATGTCAACAACTAAGTATAAGAAAGGCGCCACTTCTTGGCGTGGGGGCGCAAAGTATCGCAAAGAGTGGGCTTTTCTATGGATGGAGTTAGCAGTGTTACGCAGAAGGCGGCTACGAATGACTTTTCAATTTCTGTTGTCGGTTGCGGTTGTAGCTTTGGTGGCTCGCAAGTACTCCTTGCTGCTCTATTTTTTTCCGATACTAGTTGCCTTTTCTACTCTGTTCAGCGGTTATTACTCGGGTACGATGCGTCATCTGCAGACGGGAGACTTGATGCTTTTGCCTGGTAAACTAAGCAAGAAAGTGATCGGTTCTGAGATACCCTATCTGTTATTTGCGCTGTTTAACCTGTTGATGTATTTGGTCGTGGGTGGTTTCGCTGCCCAGTGGAAGATCGATCTAATTATTGATCTTTTTTCCATTTGTATCGGATTGGTGGTAATTACATATAGTATTCGCATTATGAGCATTGCTCGGGCCAATTTCCAAGACGGTCGAGTGACTCCTGTCTCGTATTTTTATAATGTCTTTCGTTTATTTTTCGTGGCTATTCTGCTTAACTTTCTTCTGTTGGAAGTGATTGTTCGGTTAGACGGCAATCCTGCACCAGTGTTGTTGGTGAGTGATCTTCTGGCTGGATGGTTGACTTGGATAGCAGCCCTACGGTTTCTCGAAAGCAGCACGCTAAAGGGAAGACAGGCGGGGATGTCCAAAAAATGGGATTACACGTCCTCCATTTTGACAATCTCTATTTGTGCAGTTCTTGCCTTTACAGGATATCTTATTTATAACCGAACTCATCTTGAGCCACAACCGGCTATCGCTGGCATCAAATGCGATATGATGGAGCAAGACCGTTATCACGTCCATGTGCATCTCGATATTTATGTCGATGGAAAGCACCAAACACTACCAAAATTTATTGGAATCTCTGAAAAGGGTGGTTGTATGTATTGGCTGCATACTCATGATGATTCTGGTATTATTCATGTAGAGTCGCCAGTGAAAAAGGATTATACGCTAGGCGAATTTTTTCTAATCTGGCACAAACCATTGTCGAAAAAGCAGGTTGCTGATTGGGTGGCACCAAGTGGTACGGAAGTGAAAGCCTATGTCAATGGCAAGGAATATACAAGCGACCCGTCGAATATAATCTTAGATGCTCATGAGGAAATTGTCTTGCAAATTGGACCTTCTTGGGTAACACCTCCTAGTTCTTATAAGTTTCCGCCAAACTTATAAGAAGCTAGATGAAAATGATTAAAAAGAAAGGAATGTGAAAAATAATTATGGATTCAAAAGATTTGATGAAGAAAGAAACAAACGCGCTCACCTCATACGTGCAAGCGTTGGGAAAAAGGGAGTCGATGTGGGAGGCCGCTAAAACGCTAATCAAACAGGGAGATGCATCGGTACCTGCATTAGTCGAAGGGTTAAGGGATTCTGATCACAATATACGGTCAATTTCTGCTGTTGTGCTCGGGGAGCTTGGATCTGTTGCGTCGCAAGCGGTCCCTGAACTTATTCAGCTCTTGAAAGATGGCAATCAGGAGGCACGCATGTCTGCTGCCTTGTCCCTGATGAGAATCGGTCCCGTTGCAGAGGAAGCGCTTGAACAGTGTCTAAAAAATGAGGATAAGGAGGTACAGTTTTGGGCAGCTTGGGCGTTAGTCATGAACAATCCGACCAAGCTACATGCTCTCCCGATCTTGCAAGAAGGATGGAACAACAGCAATGACAAATATAAACATCTGGCGGCGGCGGAAGCTTTGTTCAAAGCGATGAATCGCAAGATCAACGAACGGAAAGAATAAGTTTAGCCTGAATCCGTGATAAAGACGCGTTCAAAACTGCCAAGAAAACCTTGCTAAATCAACAAATATTGCCCTTGGGGTTCTTCACCTAATAGGTGAACATTGGAAATTGAGTTGAAACCTCGGCATGATTGGGTTTTCCAGCATTTTTGATACACTTCTGTCAAGGATTCAGGTTCACATGTTCAGAGTTATATTATGGGAGAAGGATTAACGGAAAAATTCCATTTGAGGTAGCTAATCAAATTGATAGTCCAAAGTCAAATACAGTTGCGCTTGAGCCAGCTTGAGCAAGAAACATTAATGGAAGTCGCTAACGGCTTATGTAATAAAGACATTGCCAAAAAACATCACACGAGCCAACGAACGATAGAAAGACACTTATCGCGCATCTTCACAAAGCTGCACGTATCTTCACGAATAGAAGCAGTGGAAAAAGCAAAACAATTAGGGCTCATTCCAGAGCATCATATGTTGTGAACGCCTTCACCGGATCGGTGAGGGCGTTTTCTTTTTTGGGAGTCCGTCATCTCGTGTCGGTATCCGACAAAAAAATGGCGGGGTTCGACACCATGTTGGCGGTGAAGAAGAAAGAAAGTAGGAGTATAATTCGAGATAGGAAAAAACATAAGAAAGCATTCCTGTTAGAAAGGTTTTGGGGGACTTGAAAGAAAAAAGCCCTCTTGGTATGATGCAGGGGTACCAACAAACACCTATCATCCAACCAAGGAGGACTTACTATGAATTGTACACAAAATCGCAAAATTGAACAAGTCACCGATCAAACATTAGTGATTGGAATGGATATTGCCAAGCAAAAACATTACGCAGCGATCGTGGACGCACGAGGTCGGGTACTGAAAAAGTCGTTTCCGGTGTTCCAGTCGAGATTCGGATTTGAACAGTTCTATGCGTTGATCCAAGAGGCGATGAGGGAGTTTGGCAAAACGGAAGTGATCGTCGGAATCGAACCGACCGGACATTACTGGTTGAACCTCGCCTACTTCCTCGAGGAAAAAGGGATCCCGTTGGTGATGGTTAACCCGATGCACGTCAAACGGTCGAAAGAACTCGACGACAACTTGCCAACGAAGCATGATGCCAAAGACGCCCTAGTCATCGCAAGACTGGTCAAAGACGGACGTTTTAGCTATCCACGTATTCTCCATGAGGTGGAGGCGGAATTGCGGGCAGGAAGTACGTTTCGAGAGTCATTAATCAAGGAACGGAATGCCGTCCACAATCAAATGATTCGTTGGCTGGATCGGTACTTCCCTGAGTTTGTGCAGGTGTTTCCGTCGTTTGGCAAAATGGCATTGGTGGTGTTAGAAAAAACGCCATTTCCGATGGACATCGCAAGTCAGACGATAGAGGGGCTCATGGAGCGTTATCGGCAAAGCGAGGCGCTAAAATGCCCACAGAAACCGAAAGTGCAAAAGCTGTTAGAGATGGCTCGCCATTCGATTGGCATCACGGAAGGACAACAGATGGCCCGTATCGAAATCGCCACGTTGGTCCGCCGATATCGCCAATTGGAACAAGAGATCGCAGCGTTGACGGAAGAGTTAACTGCCCTTGCACAAACGACGGTCGAATATGAATGGCTCCAAACGATTCCGGGGCTAGGAGAGGCGACGATCATTGAACTGTTGTCGGAAATCGGGAGTTTTCATCAGTACCAAGATCCGCGGCAATTGATCAAATTAGCGGGCTTGACGTTGAAAGAACACTCGTCTGGACAACACAAGGGGCAAAAACGAATCTCGAAGCGAGGACGAAGACGGCTACGCGCCCTTCTCTTTCGGGTGATGATACCACTCATCCGCCATAACA